>NZ_JBFNXI010000002.1:0-184541 GCF_040812445.1 Lentibacillus sp. L22
AAAGGAAGGCCGACTAAAAACGGGCTTGCGCTCAGGCGTCGGCATACCCCTTTTGCAGGGGCACGTCATTTTTACCGGACTTTTTGAACATCCTCTACAAGGGAGTATAGTAAAATGAGTATATTAGTTCCAGGTGGTGCCGGCTATATTGGTTCGCATGCAGTGTATCAGCTCATTGATCAAGGAAAACAGGTTGTCGTTGTTGACAGTTTGGAAACCGGACATAAGAAAGCGATCCATCCAAAGGCTACTTTTTATCAGGGAGATATCCGTGACATTAGTTTCTTACGTCAGGTATTTGACAACGAGTCGATTGATGCGGTGATCCATTTTGCGGCCAATTCACTAGTTGGAGAATCGATGGAGGATCCACTAAAATATTTTGATAATAATGTTTATGGTACACAGGTCTTATTACGGGTGATGGCTGAATACCATGTGAAGCATATTGTATTCTCTTCCACCGCAGCAACGTATGGCGAACCTGAAACAGTGCCAATTTCTGAAACAACGCCCACAAATCCTGAAAACGCCTATGGTGAAACTAAATTAACTATGGAAAAGATCATGAAATGGACCGAAAAAGCCCATGATATTCGCTATGTTTCATTGCGCTATTTTAATGTAGCCGGTGCCCGGAGCTCAGGTGAAATCGGCGAAGATCACCGTCCAGAGACACATCTGGTCCCCATTATTTTACAAGCCGCTCTCGGACAAAGGCAGTCCATCACTATTTTCGGAGATGACTATCATACTCCCGATGGAACTTGCATCCGTGACTATGTCCATGTCGAGGACCTGATTCAAGCTCACGTAAAGGCACTGGATTATTTACAAAATGGAGGTAAAAGTGACATTTTCAATCTTGGAAGCAGCCAGGGATTCTCCGTTAAGGAAATGATTCAAACCGCACGTACCGTTACTGACAAAGCTATTCCCGCCGAGATTGGCAAACGACGCCCTGGTGACCCAAGCACATTAATTGCAAGTTCTGACAAGGTTAAACGCACGCTCGGCTGGAATCCAACCAGGACATCGATTACCACGATTATGCAAGATGCATGGAACTGGCATAAGTCCCATCCACATGGCTATGGGGAGGAGTAACTTTTATGATTTATCAAGATTTGGAAGGACTTGTTCAAGCCGCAATCGATCGACAATTAATCGAACCTGCTGACCATATTTATTCTCGTAATCAGGTAATGCATTTACTAAAATTGGATGCATTTCCTGAACGGTTAGCAGAAATCACAACCGGTGAGATACCCGATTTATTGGGAAAATTGGTTGATTACGCCATTCACCAACAAATAATTCACGATATATTTGACGAAAAGGAAATGCTGGCAGCGGATATCATGAACTGTTTCGTTGCCCGTCCATCCGTTATCCGATCAATATTTCATAACAAGGTCCGGAATTCACCGGATGCAGCAACTGATTATTTTTACCAACTTAGCCAAAACAGTAATTACATTCAAATGAATCGGATTCGGAAAAATATCCACTTCAAGGCTGATACAAAATACGGCGAAATGGATATTACCATTAACCTGTCCAAACCGGAAAAAGATCCCGAACAAATCAAGCGTGAACGGGAATTAAAACAAACAGTTGCGTATCCAAAGTGTCCCTTATGTGTGGAAAATGAGGGATACGCCGGACGAACGGGACATCCAGCAAGGTCCAACCATCGGGTGATTCCGGTCGACCTGTTGGGGGAAAATTGGTATTTGCAGTATTCGCCATATGTCTATTACAACGAACATTGCATTGTTCTTGCTGAAAAACATCGCCCAATGAAAATTGATAAAAATGCGTTTCAACGGCTCATACAATTTACAACTAAGTTTCCGCACTATTTTCTTGGTTCTAACGCGGATTTACCAATCGTTGGTGGGTCAATTTTAAGCCATGACCATTATCAAGGTGGCCGGTATGAATTTGCGATGACCAAGGCTACAGAGGCATTTCGTTTCCAACTACAATCATTTGATCAAGTTACCGCCTCGGTGTTGAACTGGCCATTATCAGTCATTCGCCTGACAAGTGTCGATGCTGAACCGTTACTGGAAGCGGCTGATCATGTGTTGCAGACTTGGCGCACTTATACTGATTCGCGGGCAAATATTGAAGCTTATTCGGGTGACACACCGCATAATACCATCACACCAATTGCCCGCATGCGTGATGGAAAACATGAATTAGATTTAGTGTTACGGAATAACCGGATATCTGATGAACATCCATTGGGTATTTTTCACCCCCATGCCGACGTGCAACATATTAAAAAGGAAAACATCGGGCTGATTGAAGTGATGGGTCTGGCGGTTCTCCCTGCCCGGCTCAAGGATGAACTACGGGGCATTAGACAATATTTACTTGGCGGGGACATCATTCATGTTGCAGCATACCATCAGGATTGGGCCCAGAAATTGAAACACACTTATGGTACGATTAAGAGCTCTGTTCAAGCTGATACCATTTTACAAACCGAACTGGCCAAGAAATTTTCCCGAGTGCTGGAAGATGCCGGTGTCTTCAAAAACAAATCAGCATTCGAACGATTTATTAACACATTGAATAAAGAGGTGTAACGGGATGAATATTTCGCAACAGAACATATACAATAACTGGATGGAATACACCCTTGCCAATGATCATGGAATGTCGGTCAAAATCCTGAATTATGGCGGAATCATTACCGAAATGAAGGTTCCCGATAAGGATGATAAGCCGGAAAACGTGGTATTGGGCTACAAGGATGTTGCCAATTATAAAGATAACCCGAATTTTTTCGGAGCAATTATTGGCCGGGTAGCTGGCAGAATTGAACATGCGTCGTTTTCATTAGGCGGGCAGACTTATCAATTGGAAAAAAACGAGGCCCCTCATCATTTACATGGAGGATCCCATGGGTTTCATTCCGTTACCTGGGATGCCAAACCATTCCGGAATGATCAGGCTGTTGGGGTAAAACTTTCTTACACAAGTCCTGATAAAGATGGCGGGTATCCCGGTCGTGTGCTTGTTAACATGACCTATACGCTCTATGCCACGGAAAATAAACTTGAACTCGATTATCAGGGAACAACCGACCAAATAACACCATTGACGTTAACCAACCATTCCTATTTCAATTTATCCGGAGATTTACAGTCAACAGTGGATAACCATCATGTTACCTTTACTGCCCCACGCGTTCTGGAACTTGATGGCGCATTAATACCAACCGGGAAAACATTTACTGCAGCCGGAACCAATTTTGATTTTAGTGGTGGTCGAAAATTGTGCGATGGTTTTACGGATTCGATTGAGCAAAATCGGATTGCTGGTGGAGGGTATGATCATTATTTTATCTGGGATAATCAGCCCAAAAAAGTGGTTGTCCATGAACCAAATGCAGGGCGGTTCTTAACGATTGAAACCAGTCAGCCTGGTATGGTTATGTATACAGGCAATGGGTTGGGTGACGGGATTGCTTTAAAAGGTGGGTCATCACGGAAACATCTTGGGGTCTGTTTTGAAACCCAAGCATCCCCCGCGTCATTGCATCATCATGGTATTCCCGGAATAATGCTGAACCCCGGAGAAACCTACCACCAGCAAACGGCATATACATTTACGACGGAATGAGTTTAAACACTGATAAAGAAGTTTCGAACGCGTTTTTATGGGTGCTTGAAATGATTTGCCAATTACATACTTTTATGTTTCTGTATCGCTATGAAACTTAAATTTACGTTATTGACATTGATTTTTAGATTTTCCTTGTTAATGTGGCTTGTATTATCAAATTTTAATACATCTCTGAGGATTTTTGGCGAATTGTGTAACATACGCGACCATGATATATTATAGGCAGATTTAATTTTTGGAAGAAGGAGGTGTTAGGATGAGCGAGCAAATTCTTGAGCAATTGGCTTAAGAAATCAAAGATATTAAATCCAGTCTCGGTAATATGGCAACTAAGGAAGATCTGGCTTCTGTGGCTACCAAAGAGGATCTCAATAACATGGTTACTAAAGAGGATTTGGCTTCCATGGCTTCAAAATCCGATCTCAATCATATGGCTACCAAAGATGACCTGGCTTCCATGGCTTCAAAATCCGATCTCGATCATATGGCTACCAAAGATAACCTTGTTCCGATAAAAGATGATTTGGATGAGCTAAAAAGAACCGTTAATCGTAACTATGAGCAAATAGCCCTTAATTCAGAAACCCTTGATGCATTGGTCCAAAGCAATCATCGTCATGAAAAAATAATCGAAACACTTTCTTTGCGCTCCAACGAACATGAAAGTGATATCCGTATATTGAAACAACGTTAATCTCTTCAAATTCCTCTTAGATTTACATCCAGATCCAAAAAAGAGGTACAAATCCAACATGGGATTGTACCTCCTTTTTTCTAGCCTTTCTGACCGTTTTCAAATTCACTAATATGTTCATCAATTTTCTGTTTTTCTTCATGCCACCATAAGCCATCTTCTTCAGCATCCTGCAGTACTTCCTGAATCTCCTGTTTTTCCTCAACTGCCGGTGGGGAGCCGCGTAATGGTTTACCAGAGGTGTTTTGAAGGAAAAAGCTAACAACCACAATACCTACTAAAGAGGCAAATACAACGTAATAGGCCGGTGCCAAATTGCTCGCGGTAATATCAACAAGCCAGGCTATCAAGAGTGGTGCTGTACCACCAAACAGGGAGGTGGAAATATTGTACGTAATCGCCAGACCGCCATATCTTACATTCGTAAAAAACAATGAAGGTAATTGAGATGGCATGGTTCCTTGTAGAGCAGCAAGCAAAAAAGCCAAGACGAGTAATCCGGCAAATACCAGCCAATTATTACCGCTGTCAATTAACATAAAGGCAGGAATTGCAAGGATAATCACCCCGATTAAGCTCCCCTGAATAATCCGTTTATTCCCTATCCGGTCACCAAAGTGTCCCATCAGAATGACCAATGGAACCATAATAAACATAACGATCAATATCAACAACAACCCTTTTGTCTCACCATAACCGAGTACAGCTGTTAAATGGGAAGGCATATAGGTCAATACGGTATAGTCAATCACATTATAGAAAAACACGATAATTAGTCCGATCAACAATGGCCTGCGATGATGAATAAGAATATCTTTCATTGAAACATGATGTGCAGAATCTGCTTCTTCTGCCTTTTCCTTTTCTTGCTCCATCTTCTCAAAAGCTGGTGATTCTTCTAAATGGGTTCGCAAATATAACCCAATAAAACCAATTGGTGCAGCAATTAAGAATGGAATTCGCCATCCCCAGGCAAGCATTGTCTCTGACCCTAAGATAAAAGTTAATAGTGTCACAATACCTGAGCCGCCAATATAGCCGACAAGTGTGCCAACTTCCAATCCACTAGCCATGATGCCACGTTTTTTATCTGGAGCAGACTCAGCAATAAATGTCATGGCGCCGGAGTATTCGCCACCAGTTGAAAATCCCTGTACCAGCCGGGCGATCAAAAGCAAAATCGGTGCAGTAATACCAATCGATGCATAACTGGGTATAATACCAATGCCAAGTGTTGCAAGCGCCATCATGATCAGTGTGATAGCCAAAATCTTTTTTCTACCCAATCGATCCCCTAGCATTCCAAAAAACATGCCTCCAATCGGGCGAACAAGAAAGGCAACAGCAAACGTGGCAAAACTAAAAATCAACTGTGTTCCACTTGCAGCTTCTGAGAAAAACACCTTTCCAATGGTTGCTGCAAGATATGAGTAAATCCCAAAGTCAAACCATTCCATAGCATTGCCCATCGCGGTTGCTACCACCGCTTTTTTTGCGACATCTTTATCTACAACAGTAATGTCATCTCTATGCAGTTTGTGTTTCTTCTTTTTATTTTGTCGTTTGAATCGCCTCTTCTCCTCTTTTTCATGATCCATCAAACTCCTCCTCGGTTAAAAATGACTTTTGAATGATGATTACCCGAAAAGTCCAACTATTAAACAAAGGACAGTCTCCTGCCGTTTATATGTTAATTTGGCAGGGAACTGTCCCCATATGTTATAAAATTTTATTCAAAAATCCTTGTGTTCGTTCAGACTCGGGATTGGTAAATATCTTCTGCGGATCCCCTTCTTCCATAATGACCCCCTCGTCCATAAACAACACCCTGTCCCCTACCTCTCTGGCAAAGCCCATTTCATGTGTGACCACAACCATGGTCATTCCCTCAATAGCCAGTTGTTTCATGACTTCAAGCACCTCGCCAACCAATTCCGGATCGAGCGCGGATGTCGGTTCATCAAATAGCATGACTTTCGGCTCCATGGCAAGTGCCCGGGCAATCGCCACGCGCTGTTGCTGGCCGCCTGATAATTGGCTGGGATACATGTCTGCTTTATCACTTAGGCCAACTTTTCCCAATAAGTTAACAGCACGATCTCTTGTTTCTTGATTACTCAGTTTTAGAACTTTCCTGGGTGCCAGCATAATATTTTCCATAACTGAACGATGTGGGAATAAATTAAACTGTTGAAAAACCATACCTACCTCGGTACGCACTATATTAATATTTGTTTTGGGATCATTTAAATGATGACCATTGACGACAATATCACCACTGGTCATTTCCTCCAGCATATTCAAACAGCGTAAGAAGGTACTTTTGCCGGAACCACTTGGGCCAATGACACAAACAACTTCTTGTTCGGCAATTTGACAGTTAATTCCTTTTAATACTTCCAAATCCCCAAACTTTTTGTATAAATTTTTCACCTCAATCATTGAATATCCAACCTTCTTTCCACAAACCGTAAAATAAAGGATAGAATTAAAGTAATCACCAAATAAAACATGGCAACGGTTGTGTAAATTTCTACTGCATTAAAGTGATTGGCTGCAATCAATCGTCCCTGAAAAATCAGCTCTGGAACAAGAATAACGGATAAAAGTGAGGTATCTTTAATACTAATAATAAACTGATTGCCAAGTGGCGGAATCATCCGTTTAAATGCTTGAGTCCAGATCACATAACGCATCGTTTTTCCGTGATCCAAACCGAGTGAACGCCCTGCCTCCATCTGTCCTTTTTCAATCGACTGTACTGCACCGCGGACAATCTCAGCAATATAGGCACCCGAATTTAAGGCAATGACGATGACACCGGCTGTAACTGATTCGAATGTATGTCCAATAATTAATGGTAAGGCATAAAATATCCAGATAGCTTGTACAAGTACCGGCGTTCCACGGATGACCTCAATGTAGATACTCGCAATCCAATAAATTACTTTGTTCCTGGCAATGCGTCCGAGTCCGAAAATAGCTCCCAAAATAAAACCAATAAAAAGTCCCAGTACGGAAATGAGAAGCGTATAATATAAACCTTGTACAATTTGCGGGAGAAAATCAATAACACCTGCCCAATTAAATCGTCCTATCATCTTTTCACCTCTCTATGCCTTGGTACGTAAAGGGTATAACGAACAAGTTATACCCTTTCTATCAATTTGCTTTTATGACTCAGGTTTTTCACCAAACCACTTTTCATAAATTTCATCGTACGTCCCATTTTCTTTCAAAGTAGATAATGCCTCATTTACCGCTTTAACTAAATCATCCTGACCCTTGGCAAATGCAATTCCATAATTTTCTGCCTCATACAAATCACCGACCACTTTCAGGCTGCCATCACCTTTTGTATTAATGTAATACTGAACATTTGGTGCATCGTAGAGAATCGCATCCGCACTGCCGTTTTCTACTGCCAAATATGCTTGATCCAGCTGCTCATACTGGTTCGCCGTAGCCCCATCGATAGTTTCATCAATGTATGCCGAACTGGTTGACCCTAATCTTGTTGCAATTGTTTTTCCTTCCAAATCATCCATTTCCTTAATCTCATCATTATCAGCAGCAACCCCAATCCGTAAACCAGATTCATAGTATGGATCACTATAGTCAATTTTTTTGGCTCGTTCATCTGTAATACCAATCCCCGCCAATGCAATATCAAATTTTCCGGTTTGTAATCCAGGAATAATCCCATCAAAATTGGTCGTTTCCAAGTTGATTTTAAAACCGACTTCATCAGCAATCGCGTTAATCAGATCGATATCAAAGCCAACGTATTCACCATCCTCTTTAAATTCAAACGGTACAAACGAGGTGTCAGTGGCAACAGTATATTCATCCTTTAATTCACCTTCACCACTTGATTTAGATCCACAGGCAGCAAGTCCAATAACAATGAGAGATATCATTAAAATCATGCCTATCCATTTTTTTAAATCCTTTGGCATTACAAAAGTCCCCCTTAACTTGTATTAACTAATACGTATTCACTGTTTGTACGAAAGATTCGCTTTTAAAAAAATTACACTTTTTAATGTCATATCACTGTATAAACTGGACTGAAAGATACTGTCATGCATATAAATTCAACATGCATGGATTTATTTCAAATTACGTTTAAATAGAGGGGAATTTATCGCATTAAAAAACCGGGTCATTTCCCGGCGAATAAAATATATTGTTATTCTATTTTTGGATTTTAGTTAAACATACTTTATGGAATAAATCCTCAGCATCTCCTTTAAGTTCTTCTACAGTAACCAATGGTTCATAAACAATGATAAAACAAGTTGCAGGGCCTGCTGATTTATGTAAATCAACATTAGCTGAAAAATGATAGCTTTTCTCTGGAAACAGTTGGTTTAACTCGTGGATGATACCTTTTGATCCAACTGGCACTACCGCTAACACCGCTTTATGTTCACAATACCACCGAAACATATGTAATGGGGCGATTTTATTTTGTTCCGTGATAACTTCTTCGCCAACAAGTGGACTTCCGATAACTGCAACCCCAAGCTCCTGATCTTCTTCAGGAATCGCTTGCCCCGGCTGTCGCGGTTTCTTGCCTAAAACCGTTACACCTTGAGCTGATTGGTTAAGTGAAAAATTTGATTCCGTACTACCAGTAATCCGCAGTTTTTGTTCTGATTCCTTCATGCCACGCTGAATGCCTTTTACAAGTGACATCCATGCCGCATCACCATTGAAATTTTGCAGGATAACAGCGAAAGGAACTCCTCCGGAAGCGACACATTCCATAAAGGCAACTCGAAAGGCAAAGTAAGCAGCAAGATCATAGGAAACAGATACGACATCGTCTGGCTTTTCCCCGATAGCACCACTATTATCACAGGCAATCACGATGTCGATATGTTGATCAAATGGCTCGATTAATACATCTCTCTTCATAACGATCTCCTTTCTATTTCATTCGCCGAGCAATTCCATACCAGAGTAAATCAAATCTGGAACAATTGACAACCAGATCTTGAAAAAACCAGCCTGCCGCATCCCGGTATTCGCGCATTTCTCTCTCCAGTGGCACAATCCCTTTGGAAATATCTGAGCCAATCACGACAAGATGACGAATGAGTGATTGCTGTTCCCATTTCAGCCATTCCTCAATCATGTTGGTTCCTACTTCGCGGATGGCAGCAAAATCACTTGTTTTTAACAACTGCTGAACCCATAGCTCGACCCCGGAAAGAATAAGTATATCATCATTGACATCCATGACTTGAGGACATTTGTTGCCACGGTAAGCGGAAATCCAGCGAAATGATCGCTGTTTATCCAATTGGTAGTGCGTTTTCACCCACGCTGATTTTCCGTTATAGGAACCTCCTGTAATGACATGCATTTGTCACCCCTCCTAAAATCGTCTTTTGTCCAGATTAACCGATACCCCCCACCATAGGGAATCTTCCAGTTAAAAAATGACCGATTGCATATAGTAGATAATAATAGGCGAATAACCCCGCCATGTGTTACGATTACACTCTCTTTTGCATTCGTATCCATCATTTTGTCTTTGACTAATGCAAATCCTGCCACAACCCGTTTTTCAAAGACCGTAAATGTTTCTCCACCATCCGGATGACAATGAAACGGATCATCCAGCCATTGACGATAGGACGTAAGCTGCTTTAATTCCTCATAGGTTCTCCCCTCCCATAAGCCAAAATTCATTTCTCTGAAGGCTGTACGTTTTTGAATAGGAAGATTGGGAAATAGAATCGCCGCCGTTTCCAAACAACGCCGCAAATCACTCGAAAACAATTGATCAACTGTCTTCATGCATGGTTTGTTTCGTTTAAGGATTCCTTTTCCTTCTGTACTTAACGATACGTCCGTCCAGCCAATATACGCACCCCGCTGGTTTTCCTCGGTCATCCCATGGCGAAGTAATGAAATAGCCACACCATCATCCATAAATAGACTTCCACTCCTTCCACCGATGCACCGACAATATCACCGGTTATGCCACCAAACCACTTGACAGCTTTTTTCCGCAAGCCTAAAAATAAGATGAGCGTTCCTGCAAACATCAGCATCACAAGCAGTCCACCCTTGGACGAAAAAGCAAATAATACGATCAGAACCGGCACCAATATAATCCAATAATTCCATAGTGTTGTTGACGTACATGCTTGTTGAAACGTGTAACCAAGCCCGGATTGCTTTGCCACGGGAACGAGCCTTAGCATCATCCCCATTGCCATGCGGCTCAATACCGGAATAACTCCCACTAAAAGATAGGTTAACGGTGTATGTAATAAAATAATTTCATAGATAAACAAAAACCTGGCACCAAGCGGGACGATCACACTTAATACACCAAAGGCGCCAACTCGTGGATCCTTAAGTATTTCCAAACGCTTATGAACATCACGATAGGAAAAGTAGGCATCACAACTGTCCATCCAGCCATCCAGATGAATGCCACCAGTCAATACAATCGGCAGGAGCCAAAGACAAAAAGCAACAGCCAGTGGAGAAAATGGTGTGCCTTGCAGCAGCCCGTACAATACACCGGAATAAGCCAGCCCTAAAAACATACCAAACACTGGAAACATACGAACTGCACGATCCAGATTTTTTGGTGTCATTGGGATTTCTTTTGTAATTGGTAGTATACTAAAAAATTGGATAACAATAATAAGTCCAGATATGTATGCTTTCATCTTACATCTCGCCGCTTGATGATATCCAGGATCCGGTTTCCATCCAAATAGTTACCCAGTTTTGCTGCTAAATCCTCATAACGATCCCCTGTTTCAGGTACTCTGGTCACATCTGGCTGTATTTGTCCGGATAGTGCATCCTCAGCTGCAATCGCATGCTGCACACGGGGGATAACACCTAAAACCGGTAATCCGGTATACTTTTCGATCCATTGAATACCATCCATAAAAGTACCCGGTTCACCCGTAAATTTATTGATGATAATGCCTTGTACCCGTTCACGTTCTGGAGCAGTAAGGAGCGCCAATGTGCCAACAATACTGGCAAACACGCCTCCTCGTTCAATATCAGCAACAAGTATAACCGGGACATCAGCAAGCGTTGCGATCGACATGTTCACCAATTCCTTGTCACGCAAATTCATTTCAACCGGACTCCCTGCCCCTTCCATAATGATGACATCGTGCTTATCCAGCGCCATCAATGATTGTTTAATTGCTGCCATGCCCATTTCATAATAATCCCCTCTGTAGTTATGTCCACCTACCGTTCCCAGTGATTTTCCCAAAATGATTGTCTCCGCAGATTTTTCGGATGTCGGCTTTAGTACAATCGGATTCATCCATACAGTTGGTGCCTGTTTTGCTGCCTCGGCTTGAATCACTTGTGCACGGGAAATTTCCAAACCGTCTGCAAGCTTTTGTGTAAAGTTGGACATATTTTGTGATTTAAATGGAGCAACGGAATAGCCCAGGTTGGTAATGATACGACACAAGGCTGTAACAATGAGACTTTTCCCAACATTAGAAGCGGTCCCCTGAATCATGATGCCGTTCATTTGGTCCTCTCTCCCTTCATCATGATTGGTATACCTGATTCGATTACATATGCTTCATTGGCATTTTTCACCAGATATTGATGTAATTGCCCAAGTATTTTGCTATATACGTTGACCATGGCGTTATTGCTTAAAGGTTCATTTAATACCTCATTTGAGACAATGATCAGTGCCTGGGCTTTAAACTGGATCCGTAAAATATCAGTTAAAATATGTTTGCTTACAGCTTGCTGATAATCCGTACTTGCCCAATCATTTTCCGACAGATTGCTGGAGAATAATTCATTTGTCAACAAAATGGTGAGGCAATCCAACAATACAATATCCTGCTCACTTACACGATCCACAATAGAAGCAATATAAATAGGACACTCAATGGTTTTCCAGTTCTGTTTTTCCCGTTGCCGCTGATGGAGGGTAATCCGCTGTTGCATCTCCGTATCTTCAGGTTCCGAAGTAGCAAGATAACACAGATATCCGTCGGCGTCCTGCGCATAACGAACCGCATATTGCTCGGCAAATGTGCTTTTTCCGCTTCTGGCGCCACCCGTAATAAAAATCAGTCCGTGCTTTTCCATTTGATTAGCTCCTCCATCAACCGATCATTTTGCTCAGCCTGTTTAATCGAAAATCGTAACCAGCGGCCGTTTAACCCACGATAATTGGCCGTATGCCGGGGTACAAGACCACGTTCCAACAAAAAGCGAAACAAAGGTAATTGCTCATCCAATTGCGGATCACGCAACAAATAAAAATTGACGTCACTGTTGGACATTTGATAGCCATTCTTCCGTAATACTGAAAATAGGCGTCCACGTTCCTCGCCAATAAATTCCTGCGTCCGCTGTACATAATCGGTTGTCTGCAAACATTTTATTCCGGCCGCTATTGCAAGGGCATTAACATTCCAATGTACTTGATAACGACGAAAACGTTCAATCAAAGATGGTGCGGCCAGCATATAGCCCAATCGAAGTCCGGCAATCGCGTACATTTTTGTCAATGACCGGAGAATAATGACATTGGAAAAATCTCGAAGGAAACCGACAATTGTTTTGGGATCTAGGAGAAAATCATAAAACGCTTCATCAATTACCAGATAACAATCGTTTTTTTTGCATAACGTTGCTATTTTTAGAAGTTCTTCGATGGTATAACTGATACCCGTAGGATTATTGGGATGACAGAGAAACAATACATCATTTTCCTTGATCTGTTTATTCATTTCATCTAACGGCAATTTCCAATCATTTTCCCTCAAAGTAAAGTGGGAAATCTGACAGTTGTACGTTTGACACATACGTTCATATTCGGAAAATGATGGATCGATAATCAAAATTCGTTTCCTTTGAAAAAACTGCGCCAATAATGAAATAAGTTCCGCTCCACCGTTTCCCAATAAAATGGCTGATTCTGAAATTTGCGCTGTTTCGGCAATCTGCTTTTTCAATTGTCTTCCATCAGGATCCGGGTAATCAGTTATCTTATCAAACCAACCGTCCCAATGCTGTTTCAATGATTCAGGTGGACCAAACGGATTGAGGTTCACGCTAAAATCTACTACTGTATCAGGCATCGTTAAACACATATGTTCATACACGTAATATGGGTTCGATCCATGTAATGGCCAGGCCAATCGTAACGCCTCCAATCAATAAAATAAGAAGAAATAGGCTAGCCGTTCGCTGCATAATCGTAATTGTTTGTAAAATATGCGTCTGTTTTAATGGTTGACGAGCATTTCCCATTCGTTCGGCAATGGATAATTCCCCTTGATATGTATTTACCCCGCCAAGCTGAATGCCCAACAAGGAAGCGACCGCCGCCTCGCCCCACCCACTGTTCGGGCTTTTATGCTTATGGGCATCCCTTAATAACATAGTTAAAGCGGTTCGGCGTGTTTCATAGACAGGTTGTACCACCAGCAGCATTGTCAGGGCGGTTAAACGGGCGGGAATCCAATTAAGGATATCATCAAGCTTTGCCGATGCATACCCAAACTCCTGGTAGCGGTCATTTTGATAGCCCACCATTGAATCACACGTGTTGACAGCCCGATAAACCAGTGCGAACGGCGCACCGCCAAGCAAACCCCAGAATAAAGGCGCCGTAATTCCATCATTTGTATTTTCTGCTACCGTTTCAACCGCTCCGCGGATAATGTCTGTTTCTTGCAACTGATCCGTATCACGTCCCACGATACATGACAGCTTTTTTCTTGCCATCGGTATATCTTGTTGATTTAATGGCGAGTAAACTTCAAGTGCTGCCTTTCGTAAACTGTTGGCTGAAATTGTTGTCGCAATCAAACATCCTTCTGCTATCATTCCAAAAATCGGGTGTAGATAGTAACTAAGCAATACAAGGAACAAACTGCTAAACAATACAATACTCGCAACAATTCCAACCATGAACATACCGTTTATTTTACGACGGTTACCTCGATTCAAATGGTTATCCAGCCAAGTGATCAACTTGCCAAATCCCTTTACCGGATGTGGCCAGCCTTTTGGATCACCAATAAGCCAATCGATGATACTGGCAAGAACCATCGCCGATATATGATAAATCATGATTGGTTCCCCTTGGCATTAAGAAGTGCTTGCTTTGTACACATATAAACACCTTTGCCAATGAGGCTTCCCAGCGGTGTAATTGAACCGCCAAAAGACAATTCCGAACCAAGTTGGGTAGCTGCAATCAAGATACTATCGGTAGAGGTTCCTGTAGCCAGTGTCCCCGTCATCTCATCCAATACACCGTTATCATACAATGCCTTTACCTTTGCTTCTGTCGCAGTCATCATGGATTGGATAAATGCAGTGTCGGTTAGTGTTCCGTTTACAAACACCCACGTATTAATCGTACCAGGTGACAAGTTCTGACAAAAGCCGTGTTCCCCTCCATATGCCACATCAACTGCATTGCCGCTACCCGCAGTCACAACAATAAACACCGAACAATCAGGGGTTGACAAAAATTGATAAGCTACATCGGTTACGTTGACCGCCGTCATCATCCCCACCGTTTCATTCGGGTCGAAATCGTAAGACGTTAAATAATTCATCATTTCCTGCTGATAATCCAGTTCAGCATAATCTTTATCCACATGGCGATTCACAAATGTTCGATACCAGCCCATCCCTGAACCGGTTACACCAGATGACATCACTTTTAATGGAAGCGGCGCCTTAAGATAAATCATCTGATCGTTTACTTGCAACAGTTTTTCATTCACAACGGGTAGATTTTTTTCCGCAGGCAGTTTTTCCGGAACGATCATCATTTGTGGCTTAGGAATTCGTGGGTGTGGATGCTTTTCCACCTTTGTTTGATAAACTTCCTGAACCGTTTTAGTCTTTAATACCACATCGGGATGATCACAAATTTTCGTCTGCCCACGGTGCAGCAATAATAAACGATCACAATAGATACTGGCAAGATTTAAATCATGGAAGATGGAAATAACGGTTAATGTCTTGCTTGCAGTCCATTGTTTGAGTAAATCAAGTAATTCCTTTTGATAAGCTAAATCCAGATGATTGGTCGGCTCATCAAGTAACAGAATTTTTGGCTGCTGTGCAAGGGCCTGTGCCAAATAAGCACGCTGCCGTTCTCCGCCAGATAATTGATCCAGTAATGCATCCTGATACGTAATGACACCGGTCTTGTCCATCACATCCCGGACAACCTGTTCATCCGCTTCAGAAAATGATTGGAAGAGTCCTTTCTGATGGGCATACCGGCCAAGTGCAACCGTTTCTTTGACCGTGTAGTTGAATGTTTGCGACGTATGCTGTGGCAAGACAGCAACCCAACGAGCAAAATCCTTGGCCGAATAAGCAGTAACCGGCTTTTCATTCAGTGTAATTTCACCCTGATAAGCAGACAGAATGCCATTAATCATATTTAATAGTGTAGTTTTTCCACTCCCATTAGGCCCAATAATTCCAAAAAACTCTCCCTCTTCCACTTGAAAGGAAATATTGTGCAAGATGATCTTATTTGCATAACCGCCTGAGACATTTTGGACATTAATCATGTTATTGCTACTTCCTTTCTGTTTAACTAAAGGCAAGTTACCAGCCCTAGTTGATCTTTCCCGTTTTCCGGTAACTCTTCCCGCCTCATGTTGTTCTTCTTCGACCTTACTGCGGAGAATCCCGAAAAATTCAATTTCTCCTCCTGATCAGAATAACCGCAAATATAGGTGCTCCGATCAAAGCAGTAATAACACCAATCGGTAATTCAGACGGGGCAATTATCGTTCGGGACACCAGATCAGCTAAGATCAGGAAGCCCGCACCAGCTAAAATGGATAATGGAAGTAAATGCTTATGATCCGGTCCCCAAATAATACGAATAAAATGTGGAATGACAAGTCCGACAAATCCAATCGTCCCGGAAACCGCCACGGCTGCACCGGTTAGTATCGATCCTGCAATCAACACATTCATCTTTTTTCGTTCCACGTTAACACCTAAATGTTTCGCTTGTTGTTCACCGAATGACATGGCATTTAATTCGGTAGCATGCAGCATTAGAATACCAGCTCCCACAATAAAGAATGGCAGGATAATCCATACGTAATCCCATCCCCGCATGGACACACTTCCAAGTAACCAGCCGATGATCTGTCGTAACTCATCACCGGTTAATGCAATCATTAATGAGATAAGGGCACCAAGGAACGAACTAAAGATGACACCGGTCAAAATAATCGTTTCCACCCGCATACTACGGTCGACCCGTTTGGCAAAGAAGAGCACCAAAAAAATCGTCAAAAACGAGGCCACCACACTTAATACCGGCAATGTATACAGCCCTAAAAACGGTAATGATAAATGCAAAAAAATTGTCAACACTGCCCCAACACTAGCACCGGAGGAAACCCCCAGCGTATACGGGTCTGCCAATGGATTTCTTAATAATCCCTGAAAGGCTGCACCCGCAATCGCTAACGAGGCTCCGATAATTCCCGATAACATAACTCGTGGCAAGCGTACATTCATCACAATATTTTCATACATCGGATCCACCGAATCGGAGATAGATGTATGTGAGATAGCAGCAAAAATAGTCTTCAGAATAGTTGTAACAGGTACCTGAACTGTTCCAATTGAAATGCCCATTAACATGGAAACAACCAGTATCACAAACAGTATCCCGTACGCTGTAATCCGCTTAGTCATCGAATACATCTGGATAAATCACTTTTCCAAGTTCCTCAACACCATCAACCAATCGTGGACCTGGACGGTTAACCAGATCTTCGTCCACATCATAAATTTGTTCGTTTTTAACTGCTGATACATCCTCCCAGCCATCTCTTTGGGTTATTTCGGCAACGGGATCGTCCACATATGAACCGTATGTTGTAATAATCACATCCGGATTGCTTGCAATAGCCTGTTCCTCATTTATTTTTGGCCAGCCTTCCTGATCACCAGCAGCATTTTCCGCATGGATAATTGTTAATAGCTCGTCCATAAACGTATTTTTTCCAGCGGTATAAATATCAGGTGATGGGGAAATTTCCATGTAAACCTTTTTTTGGTCATCTTTATCAATGGCATTTGCCTTATCCTTAAGTGCAGTTAATTTTTCCTTCATATCATCAATAATCTGGTCAGCCTTATATAGTGTTCCTGTGGCTTGTCCAATCAAATGAATTGAATCGTAAACCTCATCAAAGTTATTTGCACTGGCAACAACCAATACCGGAATGCCCGCTTCTTCAATTTGTTTAAGTGCTTTCTCGTCATTGGTTTGATCTGCAAGCACCAATTGCGGATCAAGTGAAAGAATTTTTTCCACATTTAATTCCAGCCCACCGATTTTTTCCTTTTCGGATGCCTCTTTCGGAAAATCATCATGGTCAGATACACCAACAATTTGATCGCCAAGTCCCAGGTCAAAAGCAATTTCCGTATTACTTGGTAAAACCGAGACAATTCGTTCCGGTTTTTCATCAATGGTTAATTTATATCCATTCCCATCGGTCACTGTTACCGGAAAAGCCTGTTCCTCCGTCTGTTCTGTTTTAGTATTGTCTGCATTATCCTTTCCTTTTTCAGCGTTATCATCTGAATTTCCACAACCGGCTAAAATTCCTAAAAATAAGATAGCAGTGAATAAAACCAAATAAATCTTTTTCATGATCGTATTGTCCCCCCTAGTGTTTACAAAATAGCGCTACAAAGCAGTCTTCTCTCATAACCATGGATAAGCAATAAAAAAACACCTCCTATTAAAAAGGGGTGCTACTCATTAACAGTAGATGGATACTTATTTTTGACAAAGCAGTACCATCCAGCCAAGTTGCACACCTCCCTATCCGCGTAGGTTCATGGTGTTTCAGAATCAGGCAGTGTCCTGGCTCATGGTTACCGTTGCCCTTCCCTTCCCATACAAACCTATGTACAGTGGATTAAAAGGCAACAACCATTTACAGTGGCGGGACCGCGTCGGATTTACACCGAACTTCCATTTTAAGTCTATTATTCCGTGTTCAAAAAGAGGCACATCAGCCAGAATTCATTCGAACCTCTTGAACAGTTGCGCTAGACACCCGAGTCTGTTACACGAATATTTTATTTCCTCTTCCAGTATACAACATCCATGTCAAATCGAACAGGTAAATGATGAAAAATGACATACAATATAGATAAACAAAATACAAAATCATAATTAGCTACAGATTCTCACGGCAGATAGGAGAGTAAAAATAGGAGGAATCTATCGAGAGAAGAGCGGTCACGGGCGATGGGAAAGAAAAAGCGTGAGGAATCTACCGTGAACAGGGCGTCAATACCATCCAAAATAGAAAAATACAATCCGGATTGAATAAAGGACAGTCCCCTAAAATGGTAGAGGACTGTCCTTTTATTAACCTGCCCTTCGCTGCTGACCTATTTGTTTCGCCGAGGTGATGATTTGTCCTGCCTTTGAAACGATCAATCCCAAAATAACCGCACAGGCGATTGAGACAGCGATATAGGTGATGCCATTGGTAACCAGCGAATAAATAAATGGTGATTTCCCCGCCTCAATGGCATACTTCTTAAAGAAGATAACCCCAGCGACAAAATGCCAAAAATAACGTGTCGCCCCGCCAACAAATATGGCAATCGTCATCCATAACAAAGCATGTCCTTTGTGTCCCTTTTGTAGGTTCCCTTTGACTTGGTGATAAAACAGCCCTGCAAATCCAATACAAGCAAAAGCAATAAAATATTCAATAAATGCTTGGGTAGGGGTAAGTATCCATGCCTGACCAAGCGCAATTTGTAGAAGTCCCCAAAGAAAACCAGATAGGCTGGCCGCTACGAATCCCCAGCGAAAGGCAACGATAAATATTGGGATCATCGCAAAAGAAATGGAAATCGACGGTCCAAAACGCAATGATGGCAATAGATCCAGCACCATCGCAAATGCCGCAAGTATGGCCACTTCTATCAGTGTTTGCAAACTTAATTTTCGCATATAAAAATGCCTCCTTCAGAACGAACCAAAAGGGAGACATTGGTGAAATATACGGATTTTTATCGGGCAGCCATAAATCCAGCGAACCATCCGCATTTACTCACCACATCCCTACGCTAGTGCTAACTAACAGGTTCAAAGGGTCCGAACAATAACGTTCTCTCTCAGCTTTAAAGCTCCCCTTGTGGTTGCGTTATCATTTTATTTAATCTCATCATAGCACATGCCGGTCAATCATGCACTCTTTTTATTCATTAATTTCAATAATAGATTTTGGTGCTGACCTTTTATTTGTTGAGGATTCATGTACCCTCCACATGTCCCATTGCATTGCTTGCTGGTCTTTGTTATTGTTAATCCTATGTCAAAACTTTATCAGGGGGATTCATGAAGAAAGTTACAAGGGTTTTTTACATAACATTGGTAATAGTCGTCTTAGCCGTGATATTTGGTGTGGCATTTCCTTCACAATTTGAACGAATAACTGGCAACATAAAGGATTTTGTAGCTACTACATTCGGTTGGTATTACATGCTGTTGATGGCGGTCATGCTCATCGTTGCAATCATCATTGCCATTAGTCCATACGGCAAAATTCGCCTTGGCAAGGATCATGAACGACCCGATTTCTCAACACCAACATGGATTGCTATGTTGTTTTCAGCTGGTATGGGGATTGGTCTTGTTTTCTACGGGGCAGCGGAGCCATTATTTAACTATGCACTTGATGCTGCCACAGAGAAACCAGGTACTGATGCAGCATTTAAGGAAGGGCTTGCCTATAGCTATTTCCACTGGGGCGTACATATTTGGGCTATGTATGGTATTGTGGCACTGTCATTGGCTTTTTTTCAATTTCGTAAGGAAGAACCAGGATTGATTTCAGCAACATTAAAGCCGTTATTTGGAGAAAAAATGAACGGTCCGCTTGGTGTGCTGATCGATGTACTATCCGTATTTGCAACTGTATTCGGTGTAGCAACCTCGCTTGGTTTTGGGGCAGCGCAAATTAATGGAGGGCTTTCGCATTTATTTGGTATAAATGTTGGTTTTACCGCACAGTTTGTCATCATTGCTGTGGTAACGGTTCTCTTTATTGCTTCAGCGTGGTCAGGTTTGAGCAAAGGGATTAAATATTTATCCAATACCAATATGGTGCTTGCCGCTCTTTTACTTGTTATCGTCATCATCGTCGGCCCTACATTGCTCATACTGGATATGTTTACTGATACGTTTGGAAAGTATATGCAACATATTGTGGAAATGAGCTTTCGCACAGCTCCACTTACAGGGGACAATCGGGAATGGCATAATAACTGGACCATTTTCTTTTGGGCATGGTGGATTGCATGGGCGCCTTTTGTTGGAATGTTCATTGCCCGTGTCTCTCGTGGGCGCACCATTCGGCAATTTTTGTTAGGCGTCATGGTGATTCCAACATTATTTACTTCAATATGGTTTGCAGCATTTGGGACAACGGCAGGTGATGTACAAAATAGCGGAGTAGATTTGACCCAATACACGACAGAGCTTGTATTGTTTAATATGTTCGATCAATTACCATTATCATTCATCCTTTCCATTTTTGCTATTTTGCTAATTGGCTCGTTTTTTATTACTTCAGCAGACTCAGCAACGTTTGTTTTGGGGATGCAGTCAACACATGGTTCGTTAACCCCGCCGAATAATGTCAAGATTATCTGGGGAGTTTCCCAATCAGCTGTAGCATTGATTCTGCTCTATGTCGGTGGATTAACGGCAATTCAGAATACGATTATTATCGCGGCATTACCATTTTCCTTTGTAATGATTTTGATGTTATTTGCCTTGTTTAAGGCGTTGAATAAAGAAGTATCATGATTTTGCATACAAGCAATCGCCAGGACTGCCATTGCTAACGGGCAGTCCTGGTGATTTTAGTGGGATATTGTATTCATCTTATTTTTCATCGCCAGCAGTCTGTTGTGCATTAAATGTCCATTCCAGGTTTAAGGAGTCGCCTTGGAATTGGTTTTGATCTTTTCCGTCATCAATAAATTTAAACTTGACAACCAAATCATGTTCATCCCCTGCTTCCAATCCTTTCTTCCCTAGTAAAGGACTGAATACTTCATCATGTACTACTTCCGGATCCATATCTTTTAGTTCAGCTAATGTTGTTTCGTAAATAACCTCATTTAGTTGATCGGCATTATATAGGAATTCAACCTGAATATATTTACCGAAGTCATCCGTGTTATCCCCTTTATCATCAATCACACTGTAATCGGTCTCCAGTAAAACTTTATTCATATCCAGCGTTCCATTATTTTGTAATTCAAAGTCCCGGATCACGGAATCTCCTGGCTGTAATTCATCTACATCAATCACCGTTGTAGGTTGAACAGATAAGTCCAATTTCCCTGCAGCAAATGTATTATTGGTTGTCTCACTTGAACTAAAATATGCATATGTGCCTCCACCAATTAATGCGATCCCCAATGCTGCTGACATAACTCCCATACCCAATTGTTTTTTAATACCCATTGATTATTCCTCCTTTTATTTTTCCGCCCATAAGATTTTTACTTGGATTCTGTTTCTATTTCCTTTTTAGGCTGTTCAATCTGTCGAAGTGCTCGGTATATCGTAATTATCGAATAGATAACAAGGCAAACCCCCGGTAGCACCATCAGTAATGCCGCACCTTCCTTAGAATTGGTAAAGCTCATAACATATCCAAGATAAGGAATGGTAAAACCGCTGTACGTCCCGATAATATTTTCTTGTGCTACTGGTTCCAGGTCAGGTGCATCATTGGCATCACCTTTTGTAATATAGGTCTGATCTTTCTTCTGAACTTGCATAACGCGGTGGGTCACAATCATGCCATCATTTGTTTTAAATGTGATCACATCACCCTTATGAAATGGATGCTGACTATCCGTTTCCTTGACTGCAATAATCGAACCTGTCCGAATATCTGGTTCCATCGATCCGGACAAAACGGTTTTTACTTGGTAGCCAAACAGACTTGCTTCTCCGCCTGAAGCCTTCATTGAAATGACTGTTAGCAACATTATTAACAGCGCAGCAAATAATAGAAACGTTATCAGATGATTGATCACCTTAAAGATTCGTTTAACATTCATCATCCCACTCCTAATACACGAAATGGCTTATAGCGTGTTCCACTTTACCCATTTCGTGGAACACCATTTACCAATAGTTTCTATTGCCATTCTTTAATCAAATTATCTGCATGCTTCATTAACGTTTCAGCCGCATCATCAGTTAGTTGACTATTATTCTGATAAAATGCGAGCAATTGTTTAAACGTGTTCATATGATTGATTGCTTTATTCATTGCTCCACTATTCTCAAAATAACCGATCGTTGTTAACTGCATGTTTAGTAGTTTAGCAGTATCGTGACTTTTGATATCACCATTTTCCTCATATTGATCAACAAGATCTTTCATCACAGCAATAGTTGATTCGGTATCACCTGAATCATCCTTTTCTTTCTCGATCACGATGGTCTTTTTCGTCACATGCCCACCTAGATCAACGACCTTAAATTCAAATTCGTTCTTGCCGTCTTCCAAGTTTAACGCAATGTCTTTGATCGTCTTATCAAAACCATTCATGCCGTATGGTTCAGATAGATCATGCTTATACACTTCATTTCCATTCACATATAGCCGAATATCATCAAAATTATCAGTAACAGTTGCATCGACTTTTATTTTATCGGCATCTGTTTTTTGATCTGCTTTTACATCAAGCTTGGCTTTCTGAGTATCGACAAAATATCTCCGGCCAATTTCTGCTTCATTACCGGCATTGTCAACTGCCTTAATAGATTTGAAGAAATATCCGTCTTTATCATGTTTGACCGTTATCGAGAAATCATAGCGGTCTTTATCTTTGTTATACGTGAGTTTGGCCTTTTCGCCATCAACAGTCACTTCTTTAATGCCTGATTTATCAGTTACATATCCGGAAAATTCTACTTCACCGGTTGCTTCCACTCCAAGGAATTCTGGTGTTTTTAAATGTAAGTCCGGTATCGTTGTGTCAGTTGACTTAGCTACTTCTTTTGTGGTTTCATTTCCAGCATAATCAACTGCCTTAACAGTTAAAGATTGCTCCGAACCCAACTTTTTCGTTAGCTTATGCTTTGTTTCGCCGTTTACATACGGCTTGTCCAAAACAGATTCACCATCTACCAGCACATCCCAATAGGCAAGTCCACTTCCCCCTGCATTATCTTTTGCATCAACGGTTATCGTTTGGGTATCTTTATCAAAATCTGCCGTTAATTCAGGCGCAGTGGTGTCCAACACGACAGGAACTTCAAGGGATTGCCAATTTGCGTCATCATAATCAATGACCGATTCTACCTGCAAATAGTATTTTCCTTCAGGTGCCATTTTTCCATCGATTTTTCCGTCCCATTTTCTTGAGGAGAATAAGTCGTACATTGGCCCTTGCCCACCATCATAGTAGTTCTTGGCAACATCGGATTCCGTTCGAATGGTGCGGACTTTTTTCTTGTTTTCATCCAATACATTAAATTTAACTTCTTTAGCATTTCTTAAGAATGACAAGATCATGAGCGCGTCATCCTGAACCTTATCCCCATTCGGTGAAAATGCAATTTTGCCTGGATCCATCTCTCCGGTTTGTAAATTCTCTCCCAGAAAATCAAATGCTTCGTTTCCATCTTCATCTTTTCCGCTGGATGTGACAACACCGGTCATGCCGTAATACGTATCGTTATCCCACATTGGCTTGTCCATAATTGGTGCTTGATCCCAATCCCCTTTGAAACCGACATATGGAACGTTGATCTTCGGATTATTGTCAGATGGATCTGTTAGTGTCACAAATCCTTCCAGCCAGTAACCATTGGTAAAAACGCCCGATAATTCTTTGTCCACCGAACTGACATCGATGGAAACAGTCACCGTCTTTTCACCATTTGCCGGTACTTCCACCTGACTGGTGTCTTCTCCATTAACGGTTGCCACGTCATCCAGTTCCAATGCGCCAAATTCATTCGGTGCAACCAACGTATCGTCTCCATTGGCAACCGGCTGATCCGTTTGCGCATTGGCTTTCACATCATACGTAACCGCTTTATCGGTCATGTTTTCTGCCGTTAATTCGAACGTTACTTTGTTTTTCGTGATTTGTTTTAATGCCACTTTTGCTTCGCCGGTTTTTGCCTCGGTAACCATTATTGGTGTCGACATGGCGGCATGAAGCTGCATCAATCCAGCACCTTGGCGTCGTGGCGAGACAAAGGCTCCATCCAATTCAACCAATTTAGTCGTATTCATCATCAAGTTTTTAGCCATGGTAACCCGATCTTTATTATCCAACCCAAATTTATCGTCAATTCGCTGCAGGACAAGTGCTCCACCACCGCTCGCATGTGGTGCTGCCATCGATGTGCCACTCATCATTCCATATTGATTATCATTTAGCGTCGATAAGATTTGGCCACCCGGTGTCGTAATTTCCGGTTTAAAGTCCAAATCGGGGGTCAGTCCCCAAGATGAGAATGCGCTCATTTTTCCTGCATCCGGGTTGTCGATCTTTTCCTTCCCGCCACCAAATTCCAACGTCACCGACTTACCGTCCTTTAATGCAGCAGCAAGCTTGTCTCCATCATTTTTCAACATGAACAATTGCGGAATAGTAATGGCATTATCGGTTGCCATGTTAACGATGCCATCGGTGTTATTATAGATAATGACCCCTTCCGCTCCTGCTTCTTGAGCATTAAGCGCCTTATCCGTAAAGCCAATATCCCCACCACGTTGAACCAAGGCATATTTACCTTTGACATCCTTGTCGGCAAAATCCTCCGGTGTCCCAAGACCAGCCTCTATCAGTTCAAATGATGTTTTTTCGGGCGGGTCCGTATTACCAGCTGAAAGGTATGGTGCGCTGTCTGCTTTTCCGTCGATCGTATAATCGACTGCATCGACATCCATGTACGAATTTTCATAGGAAGCTACTTGTAATGAATCCTCAGCCACCCCTGGTGAACCACTTACCCCGTAATCCGGATTTGAGGCTAATGGGTAATAGAATCCTTCAGCGAACTTATTGGAATTACCTGCTGAAATAGAAACGAGCACACCGTTATTAGTTGCACGTTTTACTGCTTGTTGTTCCGGTGATTCCGAGTCGACATAACCCGCTGGAGAACCAAGGCTTAAGTTCAATGCATCAGCACCCAGTTTAATCGCATCATCCATAGCTTTTACGTAAACATCACCATACGTCGACTGCATTTCCGGATCATTTCCGAAAACCTTAAGCGCTAACAATTGGGATTCCGGGGCGATTCCTTTGATACCTCCGTCATCCTCATCGCCATTCGCGCCAACTGTTCCGGCAACGTGCATGCCATGCATGGAGGCGCCTGCAGCACTATCGAGAATTTCATCATTTTCATCCATATAGTTATAGCCGTATGGAACTTTTTCGGTATAGTACTTGCCTGGAAGTCCGTCATCTTTTACTGTTTGCTTGACCGATTTTTCCGTCAGAGCTGGATCCGTATCATCGGAAAGTATCATGTCGCGGTGGGATGGATCAATACCAGTATCAATAATGCCAACCGTCATCCCTTCCCCTTTATAACCATAATCACGCCAAGCTTTTTGTGCCTCAACTAATTCCTTACTGTACTTCATCTCTGGTTTTACTTCCGGCCGCTTATATTCCTTGACAATATGTACCGTGTCTACATTGGAAATCTTCTTAATTGCGTTGATATCCCCCTGTTTCACTTCAGCACTAAAGCCATTGACAACCGTTGTAAACTCCTGTAAAAAATCAGCGTCAATCTTTTTCGACTTCATTTTGTCTTTTATTGTATTTTGTTCTTGTTTTGCTGTTTCTTGCAATTGCTTTTTTTCAGTGGGTTGTAAACGCTTAAACATCGTACCTTTTTTCGTTGCCCTTTCAATCGGCGCATCCTGTTTCAATTCGACAATAACCCTGACCTTTTCAGCCGGGTCCGTCGTTTCCTTTAGCTTTTTCGCATCGGGATCGACCTTTTTTTCCGTATTCTGTTTTAATGTTTTTTCGCCTATTTCTGCAGCGTTTACATAGAAAAAGTTGCTGAATACTAACAATGCAGTTAATAAAACGACTGAAATTCTTTTGAACATCTGCCTCCCCCTTACTTTAAAATTTGCTTTACAAAAAGTTGTTAAATCCTCCCCTTTCTATTTCGTCATGCGACATAATTTTCTGTCATGTCTAATTTATCGGATTTTTAATGAATATACCAGTGACAATAGAATCAATTTCACAACAAAAACAGACTTTTTCTGGGTAAAAAGTCTGTTTTTGTAACAAATATTTATTTTCCTATTAAAGTTGTGTTAAAAAAATGAGATAAAACCCCACGTTTTGTAAATGTCGATTATAATACGTCCTCTTTTTCTTTTAATCTCTTGTTAATCCGATAAAAGTTGACAAGGAAAACAAAATAACAGAAAATAGGAATGAATTCAAGGTAATCGTTTGCAATTACAACAAGGGGGGATACAAGTGATGAATTACATGGCAGGCACTTGGCAGGAGCTTTGGAGGCAGCATAAGCGCACAAAGAAATTATTGAATATTTTTTCCTTGTATAAAAGTGTTACTAAAAAAGAGAAAGATGAAGATAGAAATACTAAAGTTGCTGCGGAGGAAGATACAACTCAGCCGCATTCCAGGAAGTCAGGTGAACAGCCGCCAAAGCCTTATTCGAGAGCACAAATGGTTGGGTTGATTTTAGGGCCGGCATTATTTATATTAACAATGCTATTTTTCCAGCCAGAAGGATTATCACCAGAAGGAAAGGCAGTGCTTGCTGCAACATTATGGACTGCAACATGGTGGATTACTGAAGCAATACCTATTCCGGCGACTTCACTGTTACCGCTGATATTAATCCCTGTAACAGGTGCAATGGATGGTGCTGATGTTGCTTCTGCATATGGAAATGATATTATCTTTTTATTTTTAGGTGGTTTTTTTATTGCAACAGCAATGGAAAAATGGGACTTGCATAAACGAATTGCCCTTTTTATTATTTCCGTAATTGGAACAAGCATCCAGCGCATTTTACTGGGGTTTATGGCAGCAACGGGTTTCATATCGATGTGGGTTTCCAATACTGCTGCTGTTATGATGATGGTTCCGATGGGACTGGCTATTATCGCTCAAGTAGCAAATGTATTAAAAGGGGATCCCGGGGAAAAAGAATTACCGAAATTTGAAAAATCGCTTATTTTTGGTATCGGTTATGCCGGAACAATTGGAGGTCTTGGAACATTAATTGGAACACCACCAAACATTATTCTGGCAGGTCAGCTTGATCAACTATTTGGTGTGAAGCTTTCATTTGGAACCTGGATGTTATTTGCCGTTCCGGTTGTTGTTTTTATGATTTTCTTTACATGGATTTACTTGAGCAAAATTGCTTTTAAAACAAGTATAAAGCATCTGCCTGGTGGTAAGGAATTAATTCAGAACGAAAGAGGTAAATTAGGTAAGATAAGCTATGAAGAGAAAATGGTTGGTGCTGTGTTTCTCTTTGCGGCATTTATGTGGATTTCCCGTGATTTCTTATGGACAGAAGGAGGAATTGTTGAAATACCAGGAATTTCCGATGGTATGATTGCTGTGCTTGCCGCCATACTGCTCTTTTCTATCCCGGCACGCGCGGAAAGTCGTATCTTGTCCTGGAAGGATTCCCGTGATATTCCTTGGGGCGTCCTGCTACTTTTTGGCAGCAGGCTTTACGCAGACTGGTCTATCTGATTGGCTGGGTAAACAACTAACGGTTTTGGATGGTTTACATTTACTTATAATTATTTCTGCCGCTACCTTACTGATTATGATGTTAACAGAGATTACTTCCAATACAGCAACAGCCACAATGATACTACCGGTAGTTGCAGCATTAGCAGTTGCTCTAAACATTCATCCATTTGCACTTATGATTCCGTGTGCAATGGCCTCTAACTGTGCATTTATGCTGCCTGTAGGAACACCACCGAATGCCATTATCTTCGGTACCGGTAAGCTGAAAATCATTGAAATGGTTAAATCGGGTTTCTGGGTTAACATCGTGGGAACCATCATTATTATTGCTGCTGTTTATTTCCTTGTCCCAATAGTCTGGGGAATTGATTTAACCTCCATACCAAGTGAATTTATGTCAGGGAATTAATTTGAAGGGGTAAGGTTTGGGGTAGAACCACTAAATCCTGCAACTATAAGGATAATTTATTAACGCTTGGTTGTAGAATAGTAGTCCTGCTTCTTACGTGAACTGAATAAAAAGTCGTCTTGATAGAATAGACGACTTTTTATGTCAGCTTTAAAACACTAAAATGTTTTCCATGGCTTATGATACTGCAGGAACGATTCAGTATTCAGTTGTACTCTTTAAAAGCTTGCTAACAAAATGAATCATTTTTATTCGGGTTTCTCATACCAAACAATGGACGGAGGAATAAGGCGACAAATGTTCCGAGTAATGCCATGATGGCCCAAATCCAACCGTGCAAACTGAAAGAAGCGATCCCGCTGAAATAAGCACCAATATTACAGCCAAATGCGAGGCGAGCACCATATCCCATCATTAAACCACCAATGAGTGAAGCTAGAGCCACACCGGGTTTGATTTTTTTTGGCTTAAATAATCCACCTGAGGACGAAGCAATAAATGCGCCAAGGATGATCCCGAAATTCATCACACTGGTCGAATCAGTGAAGACGGATGAGGTTAATGATGCACTACGATCACCACTCCAATACGTCCAACTGGATACATCAATACCAAAGGCACTAACAATTTTGGAACCCCATAAGGCAAATGCTGAAGTGATACCCCATGGACTTCCTCTAACAATAAGAACAAGTCCATTCAGCACTGCTAACACTACTGCTGCGGTAATTAACGGCCATGATCCGCGAAAAATCCGCTTCCAGCCGTGTTCAGTAGGTAACGTCTTTATCATAGGCGGCTTCTTTCGCTTGGCTATTTTTACGGTAACCCAATAAATGATGGCAAACAGGACGATCTGTACCGCCCAAGCACCGAAATAACCCAGATTAGTAGACTCAGCTAATGAAAATGGTTGAAAGCTGGGCATATCGTTCATCCAGAATCCCCAATGATAAGCACCCACCACAGATCCGGCAATAAATCCAATCAAGGTAATTACAGTTGGTGATTGACCGCTTCCCACATGGTAGAGTGTTCCAGAAGCACATCCACCACCCAATTGCATGCCAATTCCAAAGATAAATGATCCGACAATCAAACTAACCCCAACAGGAGAAACATTTCCGCTTGGACTTGATCCAGTCAATGTAAAGCCGGTTGCAAAAATAATTGCAAAGATGGTTGAGGCTACTGCAAGCATAATCATATGTGCCTGAATACCCTCAACATTTCCCACGGACATCAATCGACGAAATGCCGAAGTAAAACCAAAACGCGCATGAAATAATGTAAATCCGAGTGCTATTCCTAATATATATAAGACCCCTTGTGTCAGAGTAGTTTCAATCAATATATAGGCTCCGAGTAATATAATAACAAGCGAGCCAATAATAACGTGAGGCTTTTGCCAATGATTCAACGGAGGAGCGGGGTTTTTTGCAGTCTGTTTCATTGAGACCGGCTGTTGATTCAGCTTTTGTGCGGTTTCCATTCCAAAACTCCCTTTCCTTATCAATTTAGTATGATTAATATGTGTCATGATTATAACTGATTTATGTGTTTATGTAAAGATTCCAAAATGATATTTTACGAAATTGGGCTGTTGAATGATAAGACTTGGTTAGGACTTCCTTTGCTATAACCAAACAGGAATGATATCATTTTTCGTAACATTATCAGAGAAAGGATGCGTATCATGTCATTGGAAAGTGTAAAAGATCATTTTAAAAAATGGGATCGGGATAAGGATATTATGGAATTTGAATCATCAAGTGCGACAGTTGATCAGGCTGCAGAAACGATCGGGGTACGTCCAGCACAGATCGCCAAGACTTTATCCTTCAGAGGAAATGAAGACAGGGCAATATTAATCGTTACTGCTGGTGATGCCAAGATTGATAATAAAAAGTTTCGTCAAGTTTTTCAAATCAAGGCACGGATGCTTTCACCAGAAGATGTATTGGAACAAACAGGGCATGCGATTGGCGGTGTTTGTCCATTTGGATTAGTACAAGACCTTGATGTCTATTTGGATATCTCTTTGCAACGTTTTGACACCGTTTATCCGGCATGTGGCAGCTCTAATTCTGCAATTGAATTGACCTGTGAAGAATTAGCCGAATTCTCCTTCGCCAAGGAATGGGTCGATGTGTGTAAATGCTGGGAAGAGGAGTCAGTGAAAGAGGCTGCCAGTATGGGAAAATTAACCGATTAATACTGTTATCGAAGCATAGGTGAGGAGTAATTTTGGGCATATAAACACTCATAACTTCCATCATCCTGTCTTTTATCTAAAATAATTGTTACTGAAACACAACACAAAAACGAGCATTTATCCTAAATATCTCCAGGGTGAATATTATCTTTTTGGAAAACCTATACCATGAGAGGTGATATTCATGGCAAAAAAGGATTTGGAGCAGCTAAAAACACGAGTTATGAGGGCTAAAGGTTATAACGTAAACAGTGAGCATCCCGATGACGTCAAATATGAGATCGCCAAAGAAGAAGGAATCCCACTTAAGGAAGAAGGAAACGAGGAACTTACTTCTAAACAGGCAGGAAAGATCAGCGGTCCAATTGGTGGTAATATGGTAAAAGAAATGGTTAAAATGGCGCAGCAGCAAATGGAACGGAAAAACTGAACTAAAGCAAAAACATCCGCTGGTCTTAATTGGCCAGCGGAATAAACGATTACTGGTTCTCCTTCTTTACTTCTTCAGCATTCGTATCACTGTATGAACCTGTACCATATCCACCAGTTGTTTTAGAGGATGTTCAAAAAGTCCGGTAAAAATGACATGCCCCTGCAAAAGGGGTATGCCGACGTTGGGCGCAAAGCCCGTTTTTAGTCGGCCTTCCTTTGAAGAAGCTCGTTGGCTTGCTTTTCCGCTCCTCATGTACCTTTTATGTACACTCCGGTGCTCAAAGCTACGCCGCCTAGAACTTCTCGGTCCTTTTTATCCTCCTTTTTGAACACACACTTTTAGCAATGAATTCCTTAACTTCATTATAGGACATACCAGAATCCGCATTTTTCCTCTTTACGTCATCAATATCTGTCCCAGTTACCGTATATTTTTTACCATTATCGTCTACCATAAAAACACCCTTTCGTACACCATTATCCTTTCCAAAAGTTCAAAAGTTATTTATAACAAATCGCGTCCTACAAATTCGCATAATAAATGGATGTTTAGTTTTCAAACTAATTTTTGTGGAACAAAGCAACGAAATCACTTATTTTTCAAACAATTTTCTAATATCCATTACGAGGATGACAATGACAAATATTGTAGCAAGAATGAACAAAATTGTAGTTCCCCATTCATTGAATAATTGTATATTTTTATAGAGTACCAGAAAATATACAAATAACGATCCTGCTATCCTAATTAATAAGTTTACACGCTCTGATTTAAACATTGGTAGACACCTCATTATTACCATTTTCTATCTGCTACCTGCACAGAGAGCTACTATACCACGTTGATAAAAGACATTGGGGAGTCAATTATTCCATACTAGCTTTTTTAAGCATCATGTGAATCATCTCTTCCAAAATTACCGGTACCTCTTCAAAAGCATTTTTCATATGCAAACGCTCTGTCCGTTTATGTGCATCCTTTCCAAACGGTCCAATATTTAATACCGGTGCATCCAATTGTTTCATTTCAGTAAATGGAATCGTATAACTGTCATTCCATACAGGTGTATTTTTTTCAAACGCGGTCCATCCCTTTGTTGAATCGTTGTATGAAACGTAACTCAAATCACAAAGACCGTTGAAATAATGGATTCGTTCCATCGAAAGGTTAAACTTTTCTTTGGCGCGTTGTCTGACAAAATCCACACATTTTTCAACTAGTTCATCCCCACTGGAATTCACTGCTGGATAATATGGCGGGGCAAGTAAAATGACAATAGCTGGCGCCAATTCCTGACATTGAATCATCAATTTATCGGTAATCCGTAATGATTTTTCTCGCTCATCCCATTCATCATGAAATTGAACATCTGCTTTGACCGTATCCACAAATTCTGTTCCAAACTTTTTGGTTGCATATGCCAATAGTTTTTCATAACGAATTACCCTCACCTCTCCAATCGGATCTACCTGATTGGATCGGCAAATCGCTGCGTAGTCTTGATTTATTTTCGCAGCAGCATTATTCGCTACTTGTTCAAAACGATCAAAAACTTCGGACGCGCTTTGTTCCATTACAAAAACATTATATAAGGCGCATGATCGGTATGGGGTTTGTGTCGAGTATTCCATCCGCAAATCCCGCTGCTGAAGTGTCACCGGAAGCGGCGTTGTTTCTTCAAAGGAAGTTTCTTGAAATGCGCGATTCCACTCCATTTCCCGTGTCAAATAGGAAGCAATATACGGTGACGTTATCCCGCTTAACGGCTCTCCTGCATGCGTTTCTTTGCCATAGAAAAGCGCTGCTGGTAACACTTTTCCAATTGTTCCCGAATACAGATAATGCTGTTGATCATTTGGATCCTGCGTGAAAACCGGCTCACTATTTAAAAACAAGATATATTCGAGATCATGCCTCTTTTTCAACTCCAACAATTTAGGAACGGCGCACCGCATTCCAGACGAATTGACTTCTTCATCAGGTACGGTCAGAAGCAAAAGGTTAATTGGCCATTTTTCCAAACTTGCTTTCTCCAGCAAATGTATATGCGTAACCAATCCCATTTTCATATCCATCGTTCCCCGGCCAAATAAATAATCACCAGACTTTAAATCTGTTAGTACATCTTCAGGAAGTTCTGTTTCCCGCTCAACTAAAAAATCGGTCAGTTCTTCCGGTTGGGTTGCCAGCGCTTCAAAGTCCCCATATTCTTCGGTGCTTACTGTATCAAAATGACTAACCAAACAAATCGTATCCTTTGCATCAGGATGTTTGTAAAGCGCTGTCGAAAACGTTCGGCGCAAATCAGCATCATGAAGCGCAAGATAGTCTGGATGTTTTTGAAAATAGTCAAGCCCTTGCAGTTTGGTTTGCAGTTTCAGGGGAAAATGGCGTTCACCTTCTGACAGGGTAATGCTTTTCCAGCTGACAAGTTCAGTTAGCAAATCGCGTAATGACTCAGGTGTTGCCCATTTGGTTATTGTCATGATGTATCACCTCGAACAATTTTTTTATTTTATGTTTGCCGATGTTGTCTTCGAGTCTGCCTTGGTGTTTTCATTCTTGGCCAATTTAAATCGATAGAACAATAAGCAGGCAGCTAAGAACCCAACACCATATAAAACGCCAGCTCGTTGCGTTGGATCAAACAACAGAAATATAAGAACCACTAAACAAGCGCCTAAGCAAAATAATGGAATAAACGGATAGAAAGCAACCTTGTACCGCAGATCCTCAACCTTTCCACCGGCCTTGAGATATTTTTTACGAAACATCAATTGAGATAGCGCAATTCCCATCCATGATATCGTCACAGAAATACCGGCAATCGACATGAGTAGAACAAATACTGTATCGGCTGCCATGAAACTGGTTAATAATGAAAGAAACGAGAATGTTATCGTAAAAAACAATGCATTCAATGGAACTTTTCGTTTGGTTAACTTACCGAATATTTTTGGTGCCATCCCTTCATGTGACATGGACCAAAGCAAGCGTGTTGAAGCATACAAACACGAATTGCCAACCGATAGAATCGCTGTTAGAATAACAAAATTCATGATATGTGCCGCAAATGGAATTTTAGCAAGCTCCAGTAATGTAACGAACGGACTTTCCAGTAATCCCAACTCTGATGACGGAAAAATAGCTGACAATATTAAAATCGAACCTATATAAAAAACTACGATTCGAAAAATAATATTAAAAATGGCCTTAGGGATATTTTTTTCCGGATTTTCCGTTTCACCTGCTGCGATCCCGACCAATTCCGATCCCTGATAGGAAAAGATTACATTCATCATCGTGACAAATACAATTGAAATCCCTGCTGGAAATAGTGTAGATGGCGCCAGATTTTCAAAAAAAGGCGTTCCACGATCTGACAAAGGAATCAAACCAAAAATGGCTGCTATTCCAACAATGATTACAAAAATAACAGCGACCACTTTTATCCCGGCAAACCAATATTCAGCCTCAGCGAACCCTCGTGTCGTTAACGCATTTAATGTAAATAACAAAGCAATGAAAACCGCGCACCAAATCCATACGGGAATACCAGGAAACCAAAATTGCATCATAATCCCGGCCGCAGTGAATTCAACACCTGCCGTGGCTGCTGAACCAACGAAATACATCCAGCCAAGGGCAAACCCTGTGGAAGGTCCAATATATCTGGTAGCATATGCTTGAAAAGAACCGGTAACAGGCATATATACAGCGAGTTCACCAAGACATACCATGACCAAGTATAAAATTAACCCGCCAAATAAATATGCCAGAATTGCCCCACCCGCCCCTGCTTGATTAATCGTGTAACCAGCATTCAAAAATAAACCTGTACCGATTACCCCGCCAAGCGAAAGCATGAATAAATGCCGGCTTTTCATAGAACGTTTTAACTTATCGTTTGTTTGCTCTTCCCTCATAGCATCGTGCCCCTTTGTATAGTTGGTTTCAGTAACATCCACGGCAGCAAAATTTTCTTAATTACTACGAACAACTGGACATGTCAAACAGGTCGGTCCACCGGTTCCTTTATACGATATCTCCTGCCCTTTATATGCATAAACGGTGGCACCGACATCTTCCAGCTTTTGTTTGGTAGCATCATTTCCATCTACAATCAGACAAACTCTTGGCGCAAGCGCTAACACATTACACCCTAAAGTCTCGTATTCTTGTGCTGGAACCTCAATTAACTCGATCCCACGTGCAAGTAACCGTTGTCTAAAAAACACAGGCATCAATGGCGAATACACAACCGCCAAATCATGATCAACCATACTGATAATCGACATCAGATGCAAACACGCTTCTTCCCCTTGGTCATGCGGAAGAGGAACAACGATAAATTCATTGACCATATCAGCAGTCATTTCTCTTAATTGACGAATCGCCTCATCGTTTGTACGATACCCATGCCCCACCGCTAATGTGCGTTTATCCAGCCAAACAATATCCCCGCCATCAGCAACGGCATCACCAGTGAGTTCCCCGATGATTGGTATTTGTTGCTGCTGTAAAAATTCTTTATAGGCCTCCGCTTCTGGCTGTCTTCGTTCTTTTCCAGATTTTAAAATGATCGCACCATCCCTGGTGAATTTTACGGGATCATGAGCATAGATTGAATCAATGCCCGTTTGATTGTGTACAGGTAAATAATCGATTCGATCAACATGTTTTTCCAAAATAGCCCGGACTTCCTCGTATTCATTTAGTGCTTCCTGATAGTTGGGTTCTTCTATATAATTATATGTTTTCCATTGTTCATTCAAATGATCTTGACTTATGAAAGAATCCCTGGGATGTTTCATAACAACATGTTTTAACTGGTTTACCATCGAATTACAATAGGTTGTGGTTTTCAACTTATCCATGTAAGTACTCCTTTCGTTACTGTGTATATACTATTGGAGATCTGTAGTTGAACGATTTACCCTATTATCTTCTATGCTGGCAATCTATTAAAAACGTAAAGACAGACAGCTCAAACCACCATCATGTTTTTGAAATTCTGTCATCTCCACTTCAATTGTTTGGTACCCACGATCATTCATTTGCTTTTTTGTCTCGGGGTACCCTTTTGGAATAATGACATAATCATTCACCCGGATACAATTCGCTGAGTACTCATTCTCATCGGAGACAATAATCTTGTCATATTGGGTGAAATCCGGATGATCAATGAATTCCCCGGCTGCAACAATTAGATTATTTCCAAGATAAGCGACACCCGTTTTCAAATGGAAGAATTCTTTTAATGGCACAATAGTTGCTTTGTAACCCGTGGATTCCAAAATCTTCTTCAATTGCGTTGCGCCTGTTTCATTGGTACGAGCGGAGATACCAATATAAAAATGATCATCAATCTGTAGCACATCCCCGCCATCCAGCGTGCCTGGTGCTTTTATATAGCGAATGTCGGTGTAAAATTCCTTTAATACTGGTTCCATTTCTTGAATCTCCGCATTTCTCGATGGAGCGCCGGGATTGGTAATAACCGCGAAATCCGGTGTTAATACCGCTGTATCTTCCACAAAAGTTGAATCCGGAAAATCCTCGCTTGCTGGCAATTCCTTAACGGTAACTTTACATTGCTTTAATGCTTCGATATATGCTTCGTGTTGAACTAGCAATTTATCATAATTTGGTTCACCCAAATCACTTGTGGTTAATCCATTCACATAACTTTTTCCGGGTTTTTTAACAATTACATTTTTGAACATCTTTTATTCCCCCATTCACATTAAGGTAAAGTCAGAAACTGATTGAACGATTTATTTGAGGCTTCTTTTTCCGTTGATCGGAAATTTATTTTATTCATCGGAAAATTATAGTATGATTATACGAGGCAAAAAATAAATAGTCAATATATTTTCAAAAGTCACCCTTCCATAAATGTATACTTTCTAACAATATTTTTGTAATATTAACTAAAATATTTTGTAAAGGCAGGTACTATCATGCAAGCAATTGACCGGGCAATGAAGATTGTAAATGTTTTTATGTCGCACGACCCAACAAAACGTCTTTCTATCACTGAACTAGCAAAAGCATGTGAATTACCTATTAGTTCCATGCATCGGATACTAAAATCCATGATTGAACATGGAATGATCCAACAAAACCCTGACCAAAAATTATACGAACTTGGTCCAATTTGGCTGGAATACGGTTTAAAAGTGTACGATACCATGGATTATATCAGTGTGATCCGTCCCGAGTTGGAACATCTGATGCAAATACTGCAAGCCAGTGTTTATTTGACGAAACCACTTGGGAATGAATCGATTATCATGGAACGGATTGACTGTTCACAACAAGTCATTCGCGTACATGATCAGCTTGGTTTGAGAATTCCATTGAACATCGGAGCAGCAAACCTGACGATGCTTGCCCACATGCCGGAGGATGAAAAAATAGAACGAATCCATCAGCTTGTGCCAAAGGAAAATCAAACATCTATTTTGGAGCAACTGAAAAAAATAAAATCAGATGGGTATGCTGTATGCCATAATGAACGGATGAAGGGCATTACCAGTGTAGCAGCTCCGATACTGAACCGTTTTAAAGAGGTGGAAGCGGCAGTAAGTGTTAGGTTGGTCAGCTTTCAATTGGAAGAAGAACGTCTCAATTATGTGGTGGAAAATATTGTTCATACGGGAAATACAATTTCGCGGAAGCTTGGTTATCGAAAGTTAAAATGAACCATTCATGTACACAGGAGAGCCATAAATCTATTTTACCATTCTTTTCCTCCTCAATTTGTAACATTCAAATCACCTTTTTCGTTGGTATTGTTATTAAATAATGTCAACATCGGCCCTGACAAAATGACATTAAAAATGGATTGAAAAGGGATACTTGTCTGGGGTTACAATAAAGTTAGAAGAAGAATTAATATATACTTTTAAAAATAGAAGGAGGAGGAAATATGGCTAAAAAAGGCTTTAAGGCGAAGATTCAGCGCTTTGGCAGCTATTTGAGCGGTATGATCATGCCTAATATTGGTGCATTTATTGCCTGGGGTTTAATTACCGCTTTGTTTATTGGTGATGGCTGGATACCAAATGAATCGCTGGCAGCATTGGTCGACCCGATGAAATTTTATTTATTGCCATTATTAATTGGATATACTGGTGGACGAATGATTCATGATGTCCGTGGTGGTGTTATTGGTGCGATTGCCACGATGGGTGTCATTGTAGGTGCTGATATCCCAATGTTTCTTGGTGCCATGATTATGGGTCCGCTTGCCGGATATCTACTGAAGAAAATTGATGGATTGCTCCAGGATAAAATCAGGCAAGGCTTTGAGATGCTTTATAACAACTTCTCTGTCGGCATATTGGGTGCTATTTTAGCTTGTCTTTCGGTAAAAATCATCGGTCCGGTTGTCGGGGCATTAAATCACATATTGGCGGCTGGAGTAGAGGGAATCATCAATGCCGGGTTACTTCCACTGGCAAATATTATTATCGAACCGGCAAAGATTTTGTTCCTGAATAACGCTATTAACCACGGAATTTTAAGTCCAATCGGGATGGAGCAAGTAGGCGATGTCGGCAAATCGATTCTCTTCCTATTGGAGGCAAACCCTGGTCCTGGATTAGGGATCTTGTTAGCATTTGCCGTTTTTGGAAAAGGAATGTCAAAAAGCTCTGCACCTGGCGCGGCAATTATTCACTTTCTCGGTGGGATCCATGAAATTTACTTCCCATACGTTTTATCAAAACCAACTATGATTGTAGCGGCAATTGCTGGCGGTATTAGTGGCGTGTTCACCTTGTCACTCTTTCATGTAGGCCTTGTTGCACCTGCATCACCAGGAAGCATTATTTCCATTTTGGCACTGACACCACATGGGAATTACCTTGGTGTAATCGCTGGTGTTCTGATCGCAACCATTGTTTCATTCCTGGTTGCTACGCTAATTTTGAAAACAAGTAAATCGGAAGGAAAAGACTTGTCAGAAGCAACGGAACAAATGGAAGATATGAAAGGGAAAAAGAGCTCGGTTGCAAGTGCCATCAATCAAACGGAATCAGAAGCAGAAAGCACAGCAGTTGACGCAACGAAACAAGCAACGAATGTTAACACAATCATTTTTGCCTGTGATGCTGGTATGGGATCCAGCGCAATGGGTGCCTCTCTTTTGAAGAACAAATTCAAAAAAGCGGGCATTGAAGATATATTTGTTACCAATAAGGCAATCAATGAAATCCCGGGTGAGGCAGATATTGTGATCACACATAAAGATTTGACAGAAAGGGCAAAAGAAAAAATACCAACTGCCGAGCATATTTCAGTGGAAAATTTCTTAAATAGCCCGAAATACGATGAACTCGTAGATCGCTTAAAAAACAGCAATGAGGCAAAGGAGCCTTCCGAAGATACAGAATCAACCAACCAGCAAGATACGAATAAAAAATCAGTTGATGATGTTAACAAAGTTATTTTTGCCTGTGATGCTGGTATGGGATCGAGTGCCATGGGTGCTTCCCTATTGAAAAATAAGTTTAAAAAAGCGGGCATTGATGTGTTTGTTACGAACAAGGCAATTAATGAGATCCCGGATGATGCAGATATCGTGATCACTCATAAAGATCTGACAGAGCGGGCGAAGGAAAAACTGCCAACCGCCGAGCATATTTCTGTAGATAATTTCTTAAATAGCCCAAAATATGACGAGTTGGTTGAACGACTGAAATAAATATGGGATCAGTTCGTATTGTCTCTTAGTCAAAACGCTGATCCCGAGTTTTGCCGATGATACAATGACCCACCCACCGTGTCTTAAAAGGGGATGAACCCATGTATATTACCGGTCGTGCACGTAAGGTAATCGAACTTTTATTAAATAAGGAAGAAGGAATGACAGTCAAAGAAATCGCGGATCAGTTGGATGTGGCTCCACGTACGATTCACCGGGACCTGAAAAGTATCGAAAAAGTGTTATTTGGCCATCGATTGGAGCTTGTTAAAAAAGCTGGCATTGGACTTCGAATCATTGGAGACGAGGATGATAAGGAACAATTGGTGCAAACACTATCGCAAATGACCGCGACAGATTTTACACCTGAAGAACGCCGGACGATTATTCTGGCATCCTTGCTTGGTGCAAAGGAGCCAATCAAGTTAATCACGCTTGCTATTGATTTACATGTAACAGTCGCCACGATTAGCAATGATCTCGACCAGTTGGAGCAAATGCTAAAAGACTTCCATCTTGGTATCATCCGAAAACGTGGATATGGTGTGGAACTCAAGGGTAGTGAGGCAAACAAACGGGTATCCATCAGTAATCTAATTTCCAAGCATGTTGATCCATTTACATTCGTCAACCTAGTCAAGGAAAACATGCAAAAACAGGCAAAACCGGAGCTGAATACTATTTCCCATCGATTGTTGGGACTGGTGAATCCGGGAACTTTAAGCCTGATTGAACAGCGGGTCGAGAAGGCAAGAAAAGAATTGCCACATGAATTGGCAGACAGTGCCTACATTGGGTTGGTTGTTCATCTTGCTTTAGCCATGGAACGCTTGAAAAAAGGGGATAAAATCCAGTTTGACAAGGAATTCTTAAAACAAATGGAAGGAACAAAAGAATATCGGATTGCCAAAGATATGATTGAGGATTTGGCGATATCCCTTTCCATGGACATTCCCGACGATGAAATTGGATATATTACCATGCATTTAATGGGAGCAAAATTACGGGAAGATCAGCATTTTTTGCTGGAAGATACAAATATCGATATCGTGTACAACATCGAAAAATTAATCCAGTATGTTGGCAACAAGCTGGATGTGGATTTAACGGGAAATATTGCTTTGCGAAATGATTTGGCCGCTCATCTAAAACCAACTATCTATCGGTTAAAGCAAGGAATGAATATTACGAATCCCCTGTTGGACGAGATTAAACGGGATTATCTCGATTTATTTCAATTGATTCAGGAAGCGACCAATGAGGTTTTTCCGAAGATGGTCTTTCCAGATGATGAAATTGGATATCTGGTACTGCATTTTGCTGCTGCGCTAATGCATGAGGCAAAAGAGTTAAGTGCATTAGTGATTTGTTCGAGCGGGATTGGCACGGCAAAAATACTGGCTTCAAACCTGGCCCAGCAATTCCGGGAAATTAAACACGTAACAAATGTTTCTATGTTTGATTTACCAAGTATTGACCCGGATCAATACGATTTGATTGTTTCAACTATACCGTTGGAAGGATTTAAGCACGACTATATTCTAACATCGCCGATCTTGAGAAAATCAGAAGTGCATCGAATCCGAAGACGCATACGTGAGAAAAATCTTGTATCCAATGTAAGCAAGAAACCCACCAAATCGGAGGAAATGAAACATACTGATTTTCTTCTACGGTTGGAATCCATGAAGCTATACGCATCCGCTATCTTAGAGCTGCTCGCTTCATTTTATGTAAAGCAAATGACGGAAAAACAATCAATGAATGCTGTGTTAGAATGGATTTGTACTAATTTGGCGACTAAACAACTCATTCATGACAAGGATACGTTAATTTCGACATTGCTGGAACGGGAAAAGAAAGGTGGACTAGGGATTCCATCCACATCCATGGTTCTGCTTCATACCCGTTCGAACCAGGTTTTACGCCCAAGTTTTACAATCCATAGCCTGGACCAGCCAATTTCAGTTCAAGGTATGGATGGCAAGCAAATGGAGGCCAATACCTTGCTGCTAATGCTTGCCCGTGATGATTCACCAAAAGAAACACTGGATGTTTTCAGTTATTTAAGCAGTTTGCTCATACAAGGACCGGCAAATGCTCGTTTGTTTCAGTCGGGAAATGAAGCACGAATTAGAGCCTTCTTGGAAAAGCAAATGGAGTTATTTTTAAAGGAGAAAAATTTGCTTTAAACGTAGATTCCTTCCAGAACTGTATTATACATGCAAAAGGGATTTTCACTTTTAATACGTAAACAGAATATTGATAAGGAGCGTATGAACGATGGCAAAAGAAGTATTAAGTAAAGACAATATTGAATTAAATGTAAAACTGGCAGACAAAGAAGAAGCAATCCGTCACACAGGTGAAATACTTGTGAAAAACGGGTATGTTGAACCAACGTATATTGACAAGATGTTTGAACGCGAAGAAGTAACTTCCACATACATGGGAAATTATGTTGCCATTCCACATGGCACTGAGGATGCTAAAAGTGAAGTGAAAGAAACGGGGTTAACAATCGTAACGGTACCGGATGGTGTTGATTTTGGCAAAGGGAATATCGTAAAAGTATTAATCGGCATTGCCGGCAAAGGAGACGAACATTTGGAAATCCTGTCAAAAATTGCGATTGTTTGTTCCGAGGAAGAAAACATTCAAAAAATCCTGGACGCTCAATCCAAAGAAGAAATTTTAGATCTGTTTAATGAGGTGAACTAAATGTTAGCTGTACATTTCGGAGCCGGAAACATTGGGCGTGGCTTTATTGGCGCTCTTTTACACCAAGCAAATTACCATACTGCGTTTATTGATGTAAACAGTGAAATCATTGACGCGATTAATGAAAAACAACATTATCAAGTTACCCTCGCATCAGAGAACAAAGAAACGTTGACAGTAAAAGATGTTTCCGGAATCAACAGTGTAAAAGATCCAGAAAAAGTTGTGGCAGCAATTGAGAAAGCGGATATTGTAACAACCGCTGTAGGCCCATCGATTTTGCCAATTATCGCGGAATTAATCGCCAAAGGGTTGCAAAAGCGGTTGGAAACGAATCAAACCCCGTTAAATGTGATTGCATGCGAGAACATGGTTGGTGGCAGTTCCTTGCTTAAGGAAAAAGTGATGGCGTATGTACCAGAGGCGGAACATACAAAATTTGATTCCCTGTTTGGTTTTCCTAATGCTGCCGTAGATCGGATTGTACCAAACCAAGTAAACGAGGATTTATTAGCGGTATCGGTTGAGCCTTATTATGAGTGGGTGGTTGAGGAAACAGCAATCAAAGGTGAAAAACCGGAAATCGAGGGCATTACGTATGTTTCAGACTTAAAACCTTACATTGAACGGAAACTATTCACCGTAAATACCGGTCATGCGACAGCAGCGTATATCGGTCATCAGATGGGTTATGCAACGATCAATGAAGCAATGAAAGATCCGCAAGTAACAGAAATCATTGAGGGTGCACTGTCCGAATCGGGAGAAGCACTTGTTGCAGCCTATCACTTTGATAAAGATGAACATCAAGCATACATTGACAAAATCATTGGGCGATTCATGAACCCTTATATTTCAGATGAAGTAACCCGAGTAGCCCGAGGTCCTATCCGTAAATTGGGGCCAAACGATCGCTTGGTTCGCCCTGCTACCATGTACATGGAGGTCACGGATAAGCAGCCAAATTTCTTGGCAAAAACCATTGCCGCCGTCCTGAAATATAAAAATGACCAAGACGAAGAAGCTGTCAGGTTACAACAATTGATCAGTGAGAAAGGCTACGAACAAACATTGGAATCTGTTTGTGGATTGGAAGCTAACCATCCATTGATTTCTGCGATTTTGCAAGAGGTTTAAATTTTATGGTTGGGCAAGTATAGTTGCTGACCAGCAAGCGAATGAAAAACTCACGTGAAGCACGTGAGTTTTTTGTATTTCTATTGTTATATGCGGGGTCGGCAATAATGTTACAAGTAAAAATTCCCTTATATGTGAAAGATCACCGAAAAAAATACTACCAATTTGATAGGATTTTATGTCCACGAAGTCAACTTTTATGGGCTCACTCATCAATTCTGATCCAGCTCGATCAACTTTCATGGGCTCTCGATCAGCTTTTGCGAGTCCTCGATCAACTTTGCGCCCTGCTCGATCAACTTTTGTGAGTTCCCGATCAACTTTGTGCCCTGTTCGATCAACTTTTGTGAGTTCCCGATCAACTTTGTGCCCTGTTCGATCAACTTTTGTGAGTTCCCGATCAACTTTGCGCCCGAACCTTCACAAAATAAAGTAACGCGTTCTTTTCAATGATCCCGCACTTGAACCTCACTTCTTTTTCCGATACAAAACCATCCATTCTCCTGCTTTTTCAGCTATAGCCACCCCACTAAAGTCCTCTTCAAGCAATTTCTGCTGTCCGGCAATATCGCCCATTTCTATTTCGACTTCTTCATTAATATCCGAATTCTGACCCGCGACGGAAAGTTGTTTCATTAAAATATACCGCAGTTTACCGCCGTATTTTTCTTTGAGACCAACAATTTCCATTCCCAATGCAAGTTTATCCTTAATACTTGGGATATTATGTGGTGCAACTGTTGTACAGATATACTGAAATTTTTCCGTATCTACCCGTTCAAAACATAATTCACCCATCATTGTTTGCAGATGATTACCACGAAATGCCGGATCAACACATGATACCTCAGAATACATCACTTTAGGCAAATCCTCTTGTTTCAGTCCAATATCGATGCCAAGATGTTCCTCATCCAATTCCGGGATCAGCATGGCGCGGAAAGCGATTAACTTTTCCTCTACAAACACTCCAATCATAAAACCATTGCCGTTTAAAATGAACGTAAATTCTTCATCAGTCAAAAGTTGTAGAAATTTATTTTTAGCTTTATCTTGCAACCATTTAACCTGTGGCAGGTCCTCCATTGTTAAATATCGAATCGTATAGGCATACCCACCGCTTAGTGTACCATTTGCTATTTCTTTGTCTCTATATTCAGCTACCATTTCATCCATCACCCAATCTTCCTTCCATCGACACATATCTAAATTACAGCTTGTTCGTCATTTGAATTTTCATGCAAAACAAGCATTTTTTCCTTTTCTTCTTTGGAAATTTTAACAATCGAAAAACCAGTATAGGCAAGCACTAAGGCAACAAGTGGTACAGTATAATTCAGAATGGCGTATGGTGCATAAGCAAATGCGTGCACTCCCAAAGTTCCGTAAATAAAAACACCACACGTATTCCAAGGCACAAATACCGACGTTAATGTTCCACCATCTTCTAATGAACGTGACAAGTTTTTCGAATGTAATCCTTTTGCAGTATATGTTTTGGAGAACATTCGCGCTGGAACAATGATAGAAATATATTGTTCCGAGCACGTTGCATTGGTCAGAAAACAAGCACCGATCGTTGAAGCAATTAAAGAACCTGTTGATTTTACCAGTTTCATCAATTGATCCATAATCGATTTTAGCATACCGGAAAATTCAAGTATACCGCCAAATGTCATCGCGACAATGGTCATGGCTACCGTGTCCATCATAGAGAGAAGTCCCCCGCGATTAAATAATTCATTAACCAGCTCGTTTGACGATTCCAATACATATCCGCTTTGTAATGCGCCCAAAGCACTTGCGATCGATTCCCCTTGCACTACAATTTGTGATAAAAAGCCGAACACAATCCCGACAGCAAGGGCAGGAACAGCAGGCACCTTCATAGCTACTAATACAATAACCAACAGCGGAACAATCAACAGGTAAGGCGAAATCACAAAATTGTTCTGCAAATCAACAAGCGTTTGCTGAATGTCGGCGGAATTAATTTTATTCGCACCAAAGTTTTTTCCAAGAAAGCCGAAAGCGATCAGGGCAATAATCAAAGCGGGGATTGTCGTATAAAACATGTGCTTAATATGATCAAATAAGTTTGTATGCGTTAATCCAGATGCCAAGTTCGTCGTATCAGATAGTGGCGACATTTTATCACCAAAATAGGCTCCCGAGATAACTGCACCGGCAACCATTGCTGCAGGGATTCCCATACTGAGACCAATCCCCATCCCTGCCACTCCAATGGTCCCCATCGTCGCCCAAGAGCTACCAATGGCAAGTGAAACAATACCACAGATAACCACGATCGTAACTAGAAAGATAGATGGCGAGATAATTTCCAATCCATAATAAACCATTGTCGCAACAATACCGCCACCAATCCAGGCGCCAATGGTGATCCCTACTAGCATAATGATAATAACAGCCGGTAACGCTAGCTTGATTCCTTTGTACATCATTTCTTCTAGTTGTTTCCACTTATAACCAAACTTCCAAGCAACCAAGGCAGCAACAGCAGTACCGATGGCTAACGGTATATGTGGATCCTGTTCAAAGATGACAACACTTAAAATCATTGCGACAACCATAACTGTAAGCGGTATCAAAGACCACCAAAAATTTATTTGTTTTTGCACAACTTCATCCCCCACAACATGAATAATTATTGCAAATTTATTAAAGTTAATATTATGACAAGGTGTATGAATTGTCAATTATTAGTTTATCGCATTTTTGGTGATTTTTAGAAAAAACAGGTGAAATTTTCCCACCTGTTTAGTCCAAACAATTAAATTCCATACTTCCTCATCCGATATTGCAAACTCTGTCTACTGATGCCAAGTTTTTTTGCAGCTTGGGAAACGTTATCGTTATTTTCGGCCAAAGCCCGTTGGACGTATGCCTTTTCTACCTCATCCATTTTTTTACTTAATGGTTTTATCTCCTCACTGTTAGCCAAATCGCCTGTACCAATGACAATTGGTTTTGCTTGCTTTTCGTCACGAGGGTATCTTTTCCGAAAACTTACAGGCAGATTATGCACATTAATGACATCTTCGTCCATAATCAAATTCATCGTTCCTTCAATCGTATGTTCTAATTCCCGGACATTACCGGGCCAGTCATGTTGATAAAGCATAGTTTTGGCAGCGTTACTGACCTTTTTTATATTCATTTGAAACAACGCATTATACTTATTGATAAAATGGTCAATTAACAGCCAAATGTCGTCTTTTCGTTCGCGAAGCGGCGGAATCAATAGAGTGACGACACTCAATCGATAATACAAATCCCGACGTAAACGGTTCTGATTGACAGCATCAATCGGATCCTCATTCATTGTGGCAATAATCCGTACGTCAATTTTTTTATCATGCATATCACCGACACGCCGAATTGTTTTCTCCTGGATCACCCGTAATAACTTTGCCTGTAGTGCCGGGGCCAGTGAATTAATCTCATCCAAAAGCAGTGTTCCGCCATCCGCTTGTTCAAATAAGCCTGGCCTGTCGACTGCACCGGTAAAGGCACCCTTTTTGGTACCAAACAACAATCCTTCCATTAGACTATCAGGGATCGCAGCACAGTTTTGTGAAATAAACGGTCCGCTTGAACGATGACTGCCATTGTGGATGCTTTGGGCAAATAGTTCCTTTCCTGTTCCAGTGTCGCCAATAATTAACACCGATGACGATGTTCTCGTTGCCCGCTTTGCTTCTTCAATGATTGCCTGCATTGGTTCACTTTCTCCGATAATCTGGTCAAACGTAAATTTGCTATTTTGTTTACGGAGCACGTTTTCTTTGATCATTCTTTCCAGTTGTGTCACGTCTTTAGCGATTTCGACTGCTGCAATTATTTCACCATGTTGCTCGATCGGAAACGTATCATTAATGGTCGTGATTTCTTTTCCCTTATTATTGAAATATGTTTGTTTTACCTGCCTTGTAACTTTACCAGTCTTTAACGCATTTACGAGTGTACTCCGTTGTTTGTCGTGAAACTGAAAGACATCCAGCAGGTTTTTGTTTAATACATCATCACTTGCCATGGATTCAATTTCCATCATTTTTTTATTATAGACAATGGTTTTACCTTGTTGATTAATCACGTGAATACCAACATCTACTTCATTGATTAACCGCTCATACAATTTGTTCATGTCAATTGATTGCTTATCCCGCATGATTCGTCATCCCCAAACGTATTATCCTAATCTATAGTTTAATAAAATACAAGCAAAAGTGCAAAATGAAATGGCACCCGTATACAGTAACTGCAAAATATTATTGCACCCCCATTATTGCAGTGGGTGGAATAAAAGTCGGTAAGCAAACCAATGAACGTTGATATGATACTATTGATATGATACTAATTGGAAGGTAAAATGATATAAAAAACACTTCCGGAAAACTTGGCATGAGATTTGCATATATAATAGTGATTCCTTTTCGCTACAAATCGGAAACAAGATTTTCAAGGAGGAGAAATGATGACGCAAACAACTGCCAAATCAGCAGATATCATCAAACAAACTGAGCAATATGGTGCACACAACTACCATCCACTTCCCATCGTTATTTCGGAAGCTGAAGGTGTTTGGGTAAAAGACCCTGAGGGCAACAAGTATATGGATATGTTAAGTTGTTACTCCGCTGTAAACCAAGGTCATCGTCATCCGAAAATTATTCAAGCATTAAAAGACCAAGCAGATAAAGTGACGTTAACCTCCCGAGCATTCCATAATGAATTGCTTGGACCATGGACAAAACGGGTTGCGGAATTGACTGGAAAAGACAAGGTTTTACCAATGAATACAGGCGTGGAAGCAGTTGAAACAGCAATCAAAGCAGCTCGTCGCTGGGCATATGAGGTCAAGGGTGTAGAGGATAATAAAGCCGAAGTTATCGCGGCGAACGGGAATTTTCATGGTCGGACATTACATGCCATTTCTTTATCCAATGACCCAGATGCAACCAAAAACTATGGTCCATTTATCCCTGGAATAAACAAGGTAGCATATGGCAATGCTGATGCAATTCGGGAAGCAATTACGCCAAATACCGCTGCAGTTATTGTTGAACCAATTCAAGGAGAAGCCGGCATCATCATTCCGCCTGAAGGATTTTTAAAAGAAGTTCGTGACATCTGTACAGAAAACAATGTTCTATTCATTGCTGACGAGGTGCAAACCGGCTTTGCACGTACGGGGAAAATGTTTGCCTGTGATTGGGAAAATGTCGTTCCGGATATCTATGTGATGGGTAAAGCACTAGGTGGCGGTGTGATGCCAGTGTCTGCCATTGCAGCGAACAAAAATATTATGGATGTCTTCACACCCGGGTCTCATGGTTCAACATTCGGAGGAAATCCATTGGCTTGTGCCGTGTCGTTGGCAGCAATCGATGTGATTGAGGAAGAAAAACTTGCTGAAAAATCACTTGAACTGGGAGAATACTTTGCCAATGCATTAAAGGAAATTAATAATCCAGAACTACAAGAAGTTCGTGCTCGTGGTTTATTTATCGGAGTAGAATTTAACAAGCCGGTTCGTTCTTTCTGTGAAGCTTTAAAAGAAGTCGGTGTATTATGTAAGGAAACGCATGAAAATACCATCCGTTTTGCACCGCCACTTGTTATTAACCAGGAAGAGCTTGACTGGGCGATAGATAAAATCAAGCAAGTCTTATCCCGCTAAGAAAAGCAAAATCCTCCGCTTAATCGGTGGACGCTTAAGTAACAGATAATAGCAGCTACAAACCGGTCTGGTGGGTGTTCTATTAGACGAAGAAGAAGTATGGCAAAAAATAAAAAGTTAAAGGTCACAAATTGGAGGAAGGATAACTTGTATTAGTCCTTTGCTTCCTTTGTCAAGCTGTCCGGAAATGCTCCGGACAGCTTTTTATTTTTAATCCGGGAGTTTTCAAACATCCATGAAATGTAGAAGAATTAAATTATTTGTTAAAATATCAAGATATCGACAAAATTTTTGGGGATTTATTACATATTATGATAAGATTAATCAATAAATGTGGGAGACTACACCTTACACGGAAGAGAATTAGTAGTATTTTTTCTGGGGCAGCACAAAAATCTTCTGGGGCAGCACAAAAATCTATGGTTGAAATTAATGAATAAAAATGGTGATGATAAACTCGCTAGCGGAGGAAAACACGGAGACTCCTGTGGGAATGCGCAGTGTGAAGACCCCGCAGAAAAAGCGATCTTCTTTTTCGAGGAGGCTGAGGACAAGCCCACGGAAAGCGTAGTGTTTTTCCGTAGCGATCGCATAAATCAAAATTACATCCAATCTGTCAACCATAGATTTTGGTTAAGAGCCTTTTTTCTACTAGCAAAAATTGTTATTCATATTGCAAAGGGGATATTTTATGACTGGACATGATATACAACTACTTATTATCACAGTATGTGGCATACTGCTTCTTATAGCCCTAATTACCTCAAAACTGCAGATGCATCCACTCTTGGCACTATTGATTATATCTGTGGGAGTTGGACTGACATCAGGCCTGGGGATTGATAAAGTTGCTGAATCAATTGAGGAGGGGGCGGGCTCTACACTTGGCGAAACGGGGCTCACCATTGCGCTAGGTGCTATGCTTGGTAAACTATTGGCAGACTCTGGAGCAAGTGACCGAATTGCCTCTGTTATTCTAAATGGTTCGAATCCCCGAAGTCTTCCGTGGCTTATGACCTTGACTGCATTTATTATCGGTATTCCCATGTTTTTTGAGGTTGGACTAATTATGTTATTGCCGCTCATCTTTACTGTTGCCAGCAAACTGGAACAACAAGGCAGTGTGAAAGGATCAGCTTATGTTTCCATTGGAGTTCCAGTTATTGCTGCTCTGGCTACCATGCATGGGATGGTGCCGCCTCATCCAGGCCCGCTTATTGCTATCGGGGCTTTCAACGCTAACTTGGGTATGACAATGATTTATGGTTTTATTTGTGCCATTCCTGCCGTCATTCTTGCAGGGCCGGTATATGGTAAATTCATCACCCCAAGCATGACAGTAAAACCGAACAAAGACTTGCTTGATCAATACACGACGAACCAAGAAACCAATCAAACAAAAGCACCAATACCGATAACAACTGCTTTCGGCGCTATTGTAATTCCGGTTATCATGATGCTGTTACATGCAATTGCAGGGATTTTTCTTTCAGAGGATAATGCGTTTTATCGGGTCGCTGAATTCCTTGGCAGCCCTGTCATTGCCATGTTAATCGGTGTGCTGGCATTATGCTTGGATACGCTCGTGGTACAGATACAAAACAAATTCGCAATTCACTCGGATCAAGCCTTAAGCCAATTGCTGGAATTTTGTTGATTATCGCTGGCGGGGGTGCATTTGGACAGGTATTGGAGGATTCAGGTGTTGGCGAAGCGATCGTACATTTGGCTTCCGGTTTCTCCCTTTCAGCTATTGCATTGGGGTGGGTCGTTGCGGCGTTATTATCTGTGTCCACTGGATCCGCTACAGTGGGAATCGTTGGATCAACAAGCCTCTTAGCCCCACTAGTAGCTGCTGACCCAAGTATTAACACAGCACTATTGACAGTAGCAGTCGGATCCGGATCATTATTCTTTAACTATGCGAATCATGGTGGCTTTTGGCTGGTAAAAGAATCATTCGGTATGACGATGGGGGAAACGTTTAAAACAATCACTATCATACAATCCATCGTTGGCTTGGTTGGATTGGCTATGACACTTTTATTAAACATCATTGTGGGGTAACTGAATTTCAACCAACCTACTTTTAATCTTGGCCGAGGCTGCTGATTAGTATATAAAAATGAAGGCGCCAGGAATAGCGCCTTCATTTTTTAAGCCCACCACATATCAGCAGCAGATTCACGAATGTTCACCGCTTTTAAATTTTTCACAGCTTGACTGAATCCTTCATCAATCGACATGATTGGATCTTCGTGTTCGATACTAACCACATAATCATAGCCATACGTGCGGAGCGCACTAATGATATCAGACCACACCTTGGAGCTATGTCCATACCCAACCGAACGAAATGTCCAGGCCCGGCTTTGTACGGAAGCATATGGCTGCATATCTGTTAACCCATACATGTTAACATTATCTTGATCGATATACGTATCTTTAGCATGAAAATGATGAATCGCGTTCGCTTTCCCTAAAATTTTGACTGCTGCAACCGGATCAATACCCTGCCACCATAAATGGCTTGGATCAAGATTTGCACCGACTGCATCATTGGTGGCTTCCCTAAGCTTTAGCATCGTATACGGGGTATGTACCAGGAAACCGGCATGTAATTCGATCCCAATTTTAACCCCGTGATCCTCAGCAAATTTTCCAGCTTTTTTCCAATAAGGAATCAGCTTTTCTTCCCATTGCCAGTTTAAAACCTCGGAATATTCCGTTGGCCAAGGAGTTACCGGCCAATTTGGATATTTGGCATCCTCATCAGACCCTGGTGTACCGGAAAATGTATTAACAACTGGTACATTCATCAGTGAGGCCAGTTTAACCGTTTTTTCAAATGTTTCATGTGCTTTTTTTGCCTGTTCTTTATTTGGAGAAATCGGGTTATCATGACAACTGAATGCACTGATCGTTAATCCACGTTCATGGACTTTCTCCAGATATGTTTTCCGCTTATCTTCACTTTCCAGTAATTCGTCAAGCGGGCAAAAATCATTTCCTGGATTCCCACCGGTACCAATTTCCACCGCATCCAGTCCGGAATCTTTTACATGATCCAGCATTTCTTCAAATGTTTTCCCCGCAAATAGGACAGTAAATACGCCCAACCTCATGAAAATCACTCCTCTTAAAGATGATAAATTTTTTACAATCGGACACTGTGACCGCTTGCACTGCTCGCATAGATAGCCTCAATGATTCTACTAACTTCCATTGCTTGCTCTGGTTTGACGACTAATGATTCATAGCCCAGACAACTGTTCACAAAATTAGCCGCTTGCCGTTGTCCTGCCTCCCACTCGTCATGTGCCGCCTTTGCCTGTTCTGTCATAAACGTTCCATAACGGGGCTGGTATATTTCAAATGGATAAACATTCAATCCACCATCAGCACCAGAAATACTCAAATGTAGGGTATCCTCTTTAATATTGGCGGCCCAGGAACATTCGAACTGAAGGGATGACCCGTCATCAAAGGTAATATAGCTGGATACGTGATCATCGACATCGAATGTTTCGTGATCGAATGTCCCCCAATCATTGAGCTGATTTGGTGTTTTACTTAGCCGATTATAGGTTTTCCCCATGACTTCAACTGGTTGCGAATCACCAAGTAGCCACATGGACAGATCCAGTAGATGACAGCCATAATCTATTAAACTGCCGCCACCCTGTAATTCCTTATTCGTAAACACGCCCCATCCGGGTACTTTTCGTCGTCGTAATGCTTGAACTCTTGTCACAAGCGGATCACCGATAACTCCGGCATTGATTGCTGCCTGGGCTGTTCGTGCTGCCTGGGTATGGCGATAATGATAGGCAATCGATAATAGTTTCCCGGATTTCCTGGAAGCAGCTATCATGGCCTCGCATTCATCTACCGTCATTGCCATTGGCTTTTCACATAAAACATGTACCCATGCTTCAAGTGCCGCAACTGAAATTTCTGCGTGGAACTTATTCGGCGTGCAGATCGTTACTGCATCAACCATCTGAAACATGTCGTGATAATCTTCAACGACTTCGGGAATTTGGAATTTCTTCGCGGCTTCTTGTGCATTTACGGGATTAACATCCTGAACAGCAACAACATCAACGGTATCACTAAGACTTTGATATGCCGGGATATGCCGATTTTGCGCAATCCCGCCTGCTCCAATGATCCCCATTTTCAATTTCGTCATTTTTCCATCTCCAAACTACTGAACAATCTTTTCTGCTTAACGCTTTTTTGAAATTTCTTCTAATGGTTTGGCATTACCGTACTCATGTTTAGGCGTATTGCGATTAGCTGCCCATTTCACTGCATTTTGAATGACTTGCTGAATTTCTGGTTTGTGATATGTCGGGTAAGTTTCATGGCCCGGTCTGAAGTAAAATATTTTTCCATTGCCACGTTTAAATGTAGCCCCACTGCGAAATACCTCGCCACCTTCAAACCAACTGATAAACACCAACTCATCTGGTGCCGGAATATCAAAGTGTTCTCCATACATTTCCTCTTGTTCCAATTCCAAATAAGAACTTAGCCCTTCTGTAATAGGATGAGTCGGATCCACCACCCATAAGCGTTCCCTATCACCCGCTTCACGCCACTTCAAGTCACACGTTGTACCCATCAATTTCTTAAAAACCTTGGAAAAATGCCCAGAATGCAGGACAATTAGTCCCATTCCATCTAATACCCGCTGCTTTACCCGCTCCGCAATTTCTTCGCGTACTTCATCATGTGCTTTGTGTCCCCACCAGATAAGTACATCGGTTTCAGATAAGACTGCTTCTGTTAATCCATGCTCCGGTTCGTCCAGTGTTGCGGTTTTCACATGATGCCCTGCCTCTTCTAAAAAGTTCGCTATAACTTGATGGATGCCATCCGGATAAACATTTCTTACTGTTTCATTTTCTTTTTCATGTCGATATTCATTCCATACCGTTATGTTCATGGTTATTACTCCTCCACGTTCGTATTTCCGGTGTTCTATCTCATTTTGTCTGACATGGTCCTTTAATCGAAGTAAACCGCTTCACCTGTTTTGGCAGATTGGTAGATAGCCTCTAAGATTTGCGTAACCACTAGTGCTTCTTTTGGCTTAACTATAGGTTCCGTATCATTGATAATACTCTCAATCCACAAACGTGCCTCTAATTCTGCATCGCTCTCCGTATCACCTTCATAAAAAGCTACTCCACTGTTATCCAGTTCCACGTTGGTTGTATACAGCTTGCCAAATTCTTCTCCATTAATTCTTAGTCCGTCTTTCATATCAGCCCCACCTTCTGTACCAGAGAGCGAACATTTCGCTTCATCTACATCAAGCGAATTAAGCGCCCAACTTGCTTCTAGTACAATCGTAGCACCATTTTTCATCGTTATAAAACCAAAGGCTGAATCTTCCACTTTGAATTTTTCCGGATCCCATGGTCCCCATGCGTTGGCTGCATTCGCTCTTTTTCCTAATTTGTGAAAGGTTGATCCCATAACGGATTTCGGTTCATAATTGTTCATCATCCATAATGACAGGTCTAATGCATGTGTTCCAATATCAATTAACGGTCCGCCCCCTTGTTTTTCTTCATCCAAAAATACTCCCCATGTTGGTACGGCACGACGACGGATTGCATGCGCTTTTGCATAATATACTTCACCCAAATCACCACGCTTGCAGACATTGTGTAAATATTGACTGTCCTGACGAAAACGATTTTGATAACCGATCGTTAGTTTTTTGCCAGTTCTCTCCGCTGCCTCAAGCATTGCTTGCCCCTCTGCACTTGTTTTTGCCATCGGTTTTTCACACATGACATGCTTTCCTGCCTCCAACGCAGCAATAGAAATCTCCGCATGGGAATTATTCGGGGTACAAACATGAACCACATCAATACTTGCATCCGCCAATAACGCTTTATAATCAGTATATACGGCCGCATCCTTCACGCCATAGTCCTTTGCTGCGCGTTCGGCTTTTTCCACTTCTATATCGCAGAATGCAACGAGATTAACTTGCTGTAATCGTTTTAAACTTGGTAAATGTTTGCCGTTTGCAATCCCCCCACAACCAATGATTGCTACATTTACATTTGAACTCATATCTTCATCATCCTTCGTTAATTTTTATATAGGTTTAAATCTTAAGCTGCAACTTGCAGCATACCCACCTGTTTTCTTTATGCCAGTCTTTCCGTAAGTATTCCAAGTAACTATTCTTTAACTGAACCGGACGTTAAACCGGATACAATTCTTCGTTGGAAAACTAACACAAGAATTACAATTGGAATGGTCACAATAACGGTGGCGGCGGAAATATCGCCCCATGGGATCGAAAACTCGCTTGTATACATAGATATACCAACTGGTACGGTCCGCCAAGCATCGTTACTGTTAATCGTCAGGGCAAACAAATATTCATTCCAGGCAGCTACAAAAGCAAGAATAGCTGTTGTAAATACCCCGGGTGCCGCTAATGGAAAAATAACCTTTCTAAACGTTTGAAATGGACTGGCACCATCCAACTTTGCTGATTCCTCCAACTCATACGGGATTTTTTGAAAAAATGTAGATAGCACCCAAATGGATAATGGTAAACTAATGGTAATATATGGAATAACTAATCCCATATAACTGTTTCGTAAACCAAGTCCTGTCACAAGGTTAAACATAGGTGACAAAATTGCTACTTGTGGAAACATTGAAGCTGCAAGAACAATTCCCAGTATGAGACCTTTTCCTTTAATAGGCAACCTTGTTAGTGCATATGCCGTAAATGACGCAAACACAACGGATAGCAACGTTGTAATGATAGAAACAACAAAACTATTCATCATATAGCGCATTAACGGCCGATGCGTTAAAGCCGCCACATATGAATCCAGTGATGGGTGTTTCGTAAACCAATTAAATGAAGAGAAGATTTCTCCGACCGGTTTTAAAGATGTTAAGAACACCCAAATAAACGGAAACATCACCAAGAATACAAAGATAACTAAAAAAACATAAAAGCCAATCCCTGCTCGTTTATTCATTTTCGGCATCCTCCTTATTTTGTTCGTCCTGCAAAAAGATCTGAGCCAATTAATTTTACGTAAATAAAACTAATTATCGCCACACATAAAAAGACAATAACTGATAGCGTGGAACCTTCTCCAAAGTTTTGTTGCGCAAACAATGTTTTATATGCGTATACAGATATTGATTCGGTCGAGTTTGCCGGCCCACCACCAGTTAAAACATAAATAAGGTCAAATACGCGAAAAGCATCCAAGGTTCTGAATAACAAAGCTACTAGAATAGAAGATTTCAGTAATGGCAACGTTATTTTGAAAAACTGCTGAAACTTATTAGCGCCATCCACATTTGATGCCTCATACAGGGATCCCGGTATTGTCTGTAATCCAGCCAGAATTAGCAAGGCCATATATGGAGTCGTTTTCCAGACATCAGCTAAAATAACAGAAAATAAACCGCCGCTTCCCGATGATAAAAGCCATGAAGAACTTGGAATAATGTGTAACACTTCCAAATAATGAGCAACAATCCCTGACTGCCCATCATATAAAAATCCCCACATCATGGCTGCAACTGCAGTAGGCACTGCCCATGGGATCAATACAGAGGCCCTGATAAATCCTCTGCCTTTAAAAGTACGATTAATCAAAAGAGCAATTAACATACCAAAAACTAGTTCAAAGAATACAGAAATGATGGTAATGAATGTTGTATTTCCCAATGACTGCCACATCCGCTTATCTTTAAAGTACTTTTGATAATTGTCAAAGCCAATAAAATTCGGCTTTAGTATGGATTCACTGGAAGAACCAAGTAAATCCGCTGTTTGCTGAAAACTAGTTTTTATTGTCTCCTTATCGCTTGAATTGGCTATTTCCGCCAAATCATGTTGATAATCAATCAAAGCTTTTCGGTACGTTGACGCAAAATCCTTATCCAACTTCTGATATTTTAGTTTAGATTCTCTAACAGGCTTGTACTGTTTTAAAAGTTGATCGACTTGGTCAACCTTATCCTTGATCTGTTTATCACTAATTAATTCCTTATGATATTTCTCTATACCGTTTTGAATTGACTCAAGGGTTTGTTTATTCCGCTTTCCTTCTGGAGTATCCGCTAAATCATCCAGTTGAACTTGCAGAAGATAATAATTGTCAACATATGTTTCCAAATCAATATTCGTACCCAACATTTTTTCAGATCGTGCAGGGTCATTTAACCTATAGTCAAACAAACTGTTCCAAAAGGACTGGGCAACCGGCCATAATATGACAACAAAGACCAACACAAGTGATGGTAGGACGAACGCATATCCAAGCTGTTTTTCATTTAGCTGAAATCGCTGCTTTTTCAACAATGAACCCTCCTTTTTCTAGCTGTTATTGCAAATGAATATATGGTAGTTTCCTAACCTGCCTCATTAGATCCAGCTAATCCTTTACCGCCGATTCCATTTTTAATTGCATGTTGCTTGCTGCTTTTTCAGGTGTAATATCACAGGTTAGCGCTTTCGATAATTCGATTTGCATAATATCCGAGAGTTTCGGATATATCGGTGAAACAGGTCTTGGTTCAGCGTTTTCCAATATTTTCACAAATTCAGGATCACCGAACAGCACACCAGCATTTTGCACCTCTTTATCATTATATAAATCTGCTAATGTTGGGGCATTTCCACCGTCAACAGCCGAGATCTTTTGGCCTTCGGGTCCGGTCATGAATTTCACAAATTCCCAAGCCTCTTCTGGATGCTCGGTATAACGATTGATCATCGTCATCCATCCACCAAGTGCTGAAACAGACCCCTTATCTCCTGCGGGCATAGTAGTAAAGTCGACGTCGCCAGTAATTTTTGACTTTTCCTCATCCTCTGTTGATGATTGTAAATAAACCCAATCTCTGGCAAAGACAGCATTTCCCTCGATAAAGGAAGACTCTGTTTCGATTTCGGTAAAATTAAAGATATTTCCGGGAACAATGTCTGAATTGACAACTTCCTTCATCTTCTTAATCGCTTTGACGGTTTCAGGGCTATCGATCACAACGTTTTGATTTTCATCCAGAATTGACCCACCATAGGCACCGATGAACTCAATTGCATTTGTGATTAGTCCTTCATATTGAGAAGCTTGCATTAAATAGCCATACTTTGTACCTTTTTCACCTTTATATTTGCTTGCCTGCTCAATGAACTCATCCCAAGTTTCCGGAGGGTCATCTACAATATCTTTCCGGTAAAACATGACACCAGCATCCGTGTATTTTGGCATTGCCCATTGTTTTCCCTTGAAGTAACCTGCCTTGACTGGTCCTGGAAAATAATCGTTCATATCAATTCCATCTCTCTCAATAAATCGGTCCAAATTCATAGCGTAGTTTGCCTGTGCAAATTCTGCCGGCCAAATGTTATCTGCATCGAACACATCGATTTCTGAGCTTTTCGCACTGAATGCAGTTACATATTGATCATGTTGTTCTCCTGATTCAGAAGGCATTTCTTGATACTTTATATGGATGTTCGGATGTTTTTTTTCAAATGCTTTAATTAATTTATCCGTTGCACCCCTGGTATCCACTCCACGTGCATATACGATTGTTACCTGTCCATCAGAGTTACTGGTATCACCACCTGTATTTGAATCCCCACTACAAGCTCCAAGTACTAAAATCAGTAAAAAAACCCCAAGACTACAAAACAATCTTTTTTTCGCCCTCACATGAACTCCTCCCAAATGTTTGTAAACGGTTACTGTAATCGATTACAAATCATTATAATATAATTTATCTTTCATTTCAATACCTTAAGTAAATTTAGGTAGATTCACGAATAACTAATTCATGATCCAGAATAATACTCTCCGTCTTCTTTCCTTTGATTTTATTAATGATCATATTTGCCGACATGCTTCCCATCTGGTACATTGGCTGAGCAACTGTTGTCAATGTAGGGTGAGTCATGTTGGAAAAATTAATTTTATCAAAGCCAACCACTGCTATGTCTTTCGGTACGCTCAGTTCACTGGCATGAATTTCTTTTAATGCACCAATCGCTAAAATATCAGATACTGCAAACACGGCTGTGGGCCGCTCATTTTGCCCGAGCAAATTCTTCATTGCTTGTCTGCCACTATCAAACTCCAAATTCTCGGTTGTAAAGATCCAATTGGGATGAGGATTTATCCCTGATTCCTTCATTGCCCGCAGATAACCCTGTTTTCGTTCACGGGCATATAGAAATTTTTCGTCGGAGTTAATCAAGGCAATGCGTTCGTGACCGATGTTTGTGAGATACTGTACGGCCTGGTAAGCAGCTAACTCATTATTAATCGTGACAAATGAAATAATCCCATTTTCATCATACTCACTGCACTGAACAAGCGGATACTCCTTAGAAATTTCAATCAGCTTATCCCGGTTTACGGTTGGATCCATGGAAATGATACCGTCAGCCAATCGGTTTCGGATTAAATTAAAATAAATGGCTTCCCGATTTGGATTGGAATCTGTTTGGCACAGCAGTATATTATAGCCCTTCTCAATAGCAGTGTCTTCAATGCCATTTATAATTTCTGTATAAAAGGGATTGGAAATACTAGGAATTAATACAATTAATAGCTTGCTCTCTGACTTGCGTAAATTTCTCCCTAATATGCTTGGTTCATAATTCAACGCCTTGATTGCTTCTTCAACTTTTTCTGCTGTTGTTTTTGCTACAACATCAGGATTATTTAAATATCGTGATACGGTTGCTACTGATACATTTGCTTTTGCTGCAACCTCTTGAATAGTTGCCAAACCTAGCATCTCCTTTGCCAAAGTTTTTGTAAACGATTACATAAAATATCATATAACGACTAATAGTAATTGTCAATAAAGTTTCAGTATGAATTAAACTTTTCCTGGCAAATTTACTTCATACGCCTACGAATTTAATAAAAAATACCCCGCAGAACAGCTACGAGGCAAATTTTATAATGCTTTTATCACTAACTCACATCTTAATAATAATTCTCGATGACTCTCCTCTAGCCAACTTATCAAACCCTTCATTAATTTCATCCAGGGTAATGGTATCCGAATGCAACTTGTCAACCGGTAAACGACCTTGTTTAAATAAATTGATAAACCGCGGAATATCCCGACTCGGAACGCAACTGCCGACATAGGAACCTTTCAATGTCTTCTCTTCCGCTGTTAAACTAACATATGGAAAGGAGAAATGGTGATCTGGATGTGGTAATCCGGTTGTGACGGTCGTGCCTCCGCGTTTTGTGATGTTGTAGGCAACTTCCATCGCAGGCACCGCACCAGCCGTTTCAAACACATAATCTAGTCCACCATCCGTTGCTTGACGAATCATTTCTATAACATCGGGATCCTTGGAATTAAACGTGTCCGTTGCCCCAAGTTCTTTCGCCTGGTTTAGTTTTGCCTCATTAATATCAACAGCGACAATTCTACTCGCACCAGCTGATACCCCCCAAGTAATGCACTCAGACCGACACCACCTAATCCTACAATAGCAACTGTATTTCCCAATTTAATGTTTGCTGTATTGACGACTGCACCTACTCCAGTAATAACCGCACAGCCAAACAATGCCAGGTGCTCGAATGAAATATCCTGATCCACTTTGATTAAGGAATTCCTGGAGACAACTGCATACTCGGAAAAAGCGGAAACACCAATGTGATGCTTTACTTCTTCTGCTTTATGATGCAACCGAACGCCGCCGTTCATTAATGTTCCTGCACCATTTGCTTCAGCTGCAGGCTCACATAAGGCTGGACGTCCCTCTTGACAGGGAACACAATGACCACAACTTGGTACAAATACACAAACAATATGATCACCTGACTGCAAATCAGTTACACCTTCCCCAACTTCCCTGACAATGCCGGATGCTTCATGACCCAGCGCCATTGGCAACGGACGTGGTCTGCTGCCATTAATAACAGATAAGTCGGAATGGCAAAGACTTGCTGCTTTGATTTCAATCAATACCTCATCCCGCTGTGGTTGATCCAGTTCCAATGTTTCGATATGAATGGGCTTGCTTTCCACATAGGGATGATCAATCCCCATTTCCCTTAGGACTGCTGATTTAATTTTCATGATTTCCTCTCCTGTATGATGTTTTGTTTACTAGATTAAGGATTAAAAAATAGAATATAGTACGACTGCTAACAACAGGACTAGCGTTGGTACAACAACACTTAAGTAAAGAATTGGCTTATAGGCTCGTTTATGTGTTTCCCCACAAATAACCCTTACTGTTGTTACCACATAACCATTATGGGGCAAGGAGTCAATTCCACCCGATGCCAATGCCGATACACGATGCATAGCACCCGGATCAAGACCCTGGCTTATATAAATCGGTGCTAGAATTGGCAATGCAATACCCAAACCACCGGACGCGGATCCGGTAATCCCGCAGACTAATGTGACACCAATAGCCAGACCTAATAATGGCGGTCCCGGCATATTGACAAGGCTGTTGACCAAATGATCAAAAGCAGATACCTGTGCGACAACGCTACCGAAACCAACAACTCCACACGTGTTTGCTAATGCAATCAGGGCATTTTGCGTTCCGGTTGCAAGCGATTCCCAAAACTCCTGCAAGAACCTTTTCATCGTTGTACACGCCAAAAAGATTCCAGCCACTAATGCCAAAAGTAGTGCAGCGGTAGGGTTCATGAATAACGACAAAATGTTCAGCAACCCAATCACGACCACTAAAGGAATAACCGCAATGATGATATGTGGTAAATCTTTTGGGGATGCCTCCTTGTCCTGTTCTTGCGCTTCCAGGGCTGCTGCTGATTCTTCTGCCGCTTGATATGGTAGCGAAAATTGTTCCCCGTTTTTTACTGCTTTTTTTACCATTTTACCTAGCCATATTGCGCCAACAACCAAAATGAGAAGTGCACAAAGAACACCAATAAACCCTCCGGCAGTTGGTCTTGTATCAAAAAAATCAGTTGGAATGATATTCTGAATCTCCGGAGAACCAGGCGATGTCATCGTAAATGAAATCGATCCAAATACCAAAGCGCCTGGAATAAACCGATGCGGCAAATTAGCTGCCCGAAATAATGATACCGCGATCGGATATACGGCAAAACCAACCACAAACAAGCTCACTCCTCCATATGTCATGATGGCTGCCGCAGCTACTACCGCAAATACAGCACGTTTTTCTCCCAATGTATGCTTGATCCATTGTGCAATACTTTCTGCAGATTTAGTTTCCTGCATGAACTTTCCAAAGATGGCTCCCAACAGGAATACCAAAAACCAGGAGGCAAAATAGCTGGAAAACCCATCCATGTAATTTTCCATCATGGCGGTTTGTAAATTCAATCCACCGGTAACCGCGACTAAAACAGAACATAAAATAGCAGCTATAATAATATTGATGCCTTTCATGGTGAGATAAATAAGTAAGACCAGTGATACGATCAAGCCAATCATACCTAATATTTCCATGAATGCTCCTCATTTCTCCTAATTTTTTAGTTTACTTTACTTTCCGATGAAAATTGATAATCATAACATCCTTTATAAAGATCTTCAATTTCTTGTTTGCTTGGAACCCTTGGATTATTTCCCGGACTGCCGCTATCAATGGCATCTTCAGCCATTTTACGGATTGCGTTCTCAAATTGTAGTTTCTTAATTCCCCATCCCTCCAAATTGGGAATATTTAATTGTTCACATAGCTCTTTCACTGAATCAATCGCAACATCGGCAGCTGCTTCGTTAGAAAGTTCTTTTTCCGATGATTTAAAAATTCTGCCCAAATCCGCCAGCCGATCTACCGCCTGATCTCTGCTAAACTCAAGTACAGCAGGCAATAGCATTGCATTGGAGAAACCATGTGGTACATGAAACAATGCACCAATGGGTCTGGACATACCATGAACCAGGCACACTGAAGCATTAGAAAACGCCAAACCGGCTTGTAGAGCTGCTAGAGACATATTTTCTTTGGCATCAATATTTTCCGAATCCTTGTAGGAAGGTACTAGATTATTAACAATGAGTTCCATTGCTGAAAGCGCCATCATATTCGTCATTGGGTGTGCTTTTTTGGAGAGATAGGCTTCAATTGCGTGACTTAAGGCATCAACCCCTGTTGCCGCAATGACATGCTTCGGGGCCGACATACTTAGCAATGGGTCAACAATTGCAATTTCCGGTCTTAATGAAGCCTGCTGGATCATCATTTTGACATCTGTTGCGGTATTATCAATAACCGTCACATCTGTTGCTTCTGATCCAGTTCCCGCTGTAGTTGGAATAGCAATATGTGGTACAGGGGCAACAGTTAATGGTTTCTTCCCTCCCATGTAATCGCCAATGTATCCACCGTTTGTAGCAAGAACAGCAACTGATTTAGCGGTATCCATACAGCTTCCTCCACCAAGAGAAATGACCAGGTCACATTTCTCTTCCCGAAATAATGCTAACGCCTCTTCAACATAAATATCCGTCGGTTCCGATTCAATCCCCGTATAAACCACACTGTCCACTGATTCTTTAGAAAGGAAATTCCGGCACTTGCTCACATAATCAAGACTTTCCATCACCTTGTCACTGATTATAATCGCTTTCTTTCCTTGTTTTACTGCCTCCCTTCCCACATTTTTAAATGAGTCCCGACCATAATGAATGGTTTTTGGAGATCCGAAAACATCATGTACATTCATAAAATACCCTCCTTTACTTTTTCAATATAATATTTATTTCACATTATTATGATAACATAATTAACAGAAGTTTGGTTATTATTTAAATTTTTCTCCATTTGCGTACATAAAATCGACGCAGACCATCGAAGTAATGAAAACAAACCAAAAAAATAAACGTTTGGATTTAAAATCCAAACGTTTATATCTAGTTAAAAGGTTCCGACGAATTTGTGCGGAATGACATTATTCTATTAATCTCATCCATGAAACTATAACAATTATATGCTCATTACGCCGCCGTTTGATGCATTTGTTACAAGTTTTGAATATCTACTTAACCAGCCGCGTTTAATTTTAGGCTCAAATGGTTTTAAAGATTTTTTACGTTCTTCCAAATCTTCATCCGATACTTGTACATTTAGTGTTCTATTTGGTAAGTCGATGACAATCATATCCCCATTTTCAATTAAAGCAATTGGTCCACCTTCTGCGGCTTCTGGAGAAATATGTCCGACAGAAATACCACGAGATGCTCCCGAGAAACGTCCATCTGTTAGAAGTGCCACGGTACTGCCTAAACCACGACCCATAATAGCAGAAGTAGGTGCTAACATCTCAGGCATTCCGGGTCCGCCTTTAGGTCCTTCATAACGAATAACAACAACATGGCCTTCTTTTACAGACCCATTATCAATCGCTTCTTGTGCTTCATCTTGAGAATCAAAGACAATTGCTTCCCCTTCAAATACCTTAATAGCAGGGTCAACAGCGCCTACTTTAATAACTGCACCTTCTGGGGCGAGATTCCCGTATAAAATGGATAATCCTCCAACTGGGCTGTAGGGATTTTCTTTTGTACGGATTACTTGTTCATTCGTAATTTCATATCCACTAACAAGTTCACCCATTGTCTTGCCCGTTATCGTTAAACGTTCGGGATGAATAGCATCGGGAATTTTAGTCAACTCATTTATGATTGCACTTACTCCGCCAGCTTGATTAATATCATCCATCGAGATATCAGATGCAGGCATAATCTTTGCAAGGTATGGCACACGTGCTGCAACCTTATTAATATCTTCTAGGTTATACGCTATGCCAGCTTCATTGGCAATTGCCAGTGTATGTAAAACTGTATTAGTAGATCCACCCATTGCCATATCAAGGGCGAATGCATCATCAATCGCTTCTTTTGTAATAATATCGCGAGGTTTAACATCCTCTTCAATCATACGAACTAAATGTTTTGCCGCTTCACGAATCAATTCTCTACGCTTCTCGCTGGTGGCTACAATTGATCCATTCCCGGGTAGTGCCACACCTAACATTTCCATTAAACAGTTCATAGAGTTTGCTGTGAACATACCTGAACATGATCCACAAGTTGGACAAGCATTGTTTTCAATATCGTTAAATTCTACTTCCGTCATCTTGCCCGATTTATATGCACCAACACCTTCAAAAACAGATGTTAATGATAGTTGTTTTCCACTGGAGCTTTTACCAGCTTCCATCGGGCCACCTGAAACAAAGACAGAAGGTACATTCGTACGAGCAGCAGCCATTAGCATACCCGGGGTGATCTTGTCACAATTTGGAATGTAAAATACCCCGTCAAACCAGTGTGCATTAATGACCGTTTCAGCACTGTCAGCAATTAATTCACGACTTGGTAATGAATAGCGCATTCCAATATGCCCCATCGCAATGCCATCATCAACACCAATCGTATTGAATTCAAATGGAATACCACCTGCTTCAATGATTGCTTCTTTTACGACATCTGCAAATTCACGCAAATGTACATGACCAGGAATAATATCAATATAAGAATTGCAAATGCCTATAAATGGTTTCCCCAAATCCTTTGCTTTTACTTTCCCTGTAGCATATAAAAGACTACGGTGAGGAGCACGATCCACCCCAATTTTAATCGTATCACTTCTTCTCATCTGCACACATCCTTGATTTTTTTATTTGAAAAATGTTTATAATGTATTTTATATTGTTGGTTGTCTACTGTCAATAACGTTGTAATACAAAAAAACATCTGGTATGAAACCAAGATGTCATAAATTAACCATTATTCAATCCCTAATTCCCTCATCGCATGCAAAATATGAATTTTCATCGCACTTTTTGCACCTTCAGGATTACGATTCCTAATAAATTCCATAATCATGTTATGATCATTGATCGTATCTTTGATTGCTAGTTCTTTTCTCTTTGATAAGATGACTCCTTTATCAATAGCTTCGTAAATAACCGGCATCAGCTTTTCCATGAACTCGTTATGGGTAGCCTTTACGATGGATTTATGAAATTTTTGTTCGACTGCTGTCCGATCCTCATTGCACTTGATTTTTTGTTCTATGCGCGTTCCATAATCCAAAATCCGCTCTAACTCGGCATCACTTGCTCGAATTGTAGCATAGTAGGCAGCTTCTGGTTCAAAGATTAATCGCATTTCATATAAATCTTTCGCATTAATTTTAGCATCTGCAAGATTACCTAAAGACTCTATATTATTTACTTCAATATCTTCTTTTACATACGTACCTTTTCCCCGTCTAATCTCCAAGACGCCATTTGTAACTAATATCCGGATTGCTTCTCGAAGTGTTGTCCTGCTAATATTAAGTTCCTCCGATAATTCATTTTCGTTTGGGAGCTTATCACCTGGAAGAAATTTTTTCTCTATAACGATCATTGACATGATATCATCTGCAATACTATCAGATAGTCTTTTTTGCATTATATACCCTTTCTACCCTGTTTTCTTTTCAGTATAGCATAGGTTGTCTGCTCATACATGTAGTATCATTTAAATAGTGACGAATGCCCAATGGAATTATTAGTTGTTATTAACTCTTTGTTAAGGAATGAATTCCGCATTCGTATAAATCTCTATATCTTTACTTTTCCATCATCCAATCATTCAGAACCAACTATTCTGAATATACTTGACTTTTATGCGTCGCAACTGTATATTGAATTAAAATCAATTTCTCTTTTGTAAATGTATGAATCCCCCCTAAGCAAAATCATTGGTTACTTCATCCTTATCAAAAGGAGGACTTCCATATGGACGTCGGTTATCTAGTAAATCGTGTTGAGAAATACATTCAGACGATTAACCCAGCAAAGGAAGCTATCAAACTGGAATCAGAAAAGTCATGGACATATGGAACACTTAATGAAACATCAAACAAATATGCGAATACTTTGCGGAAGATGGGTGTAAAAAAAAGTGACCGGGTTGGTATGCTGTTGTACAATGGGTTAGAATATTTTGCACTTTATTTTGCCATTGCCAAATTAGGTGCGATTGCCGTTCGACTCAACTTCCGGCTGGCTGAGGAAGAATTGGAATACATTCTTAAAGATTCAGGATGTACCGTGCTTTGCTTTGATGCAAGTCTTGCGGATAAGCTCGCTAACATTCGATCCGTCATTCCAGTTCATGAATTTATTTGTCTTTCGTCTAATGAGAAACATGTACCTGACTGGGCTCATGATTGGCAGGTGCTGCTCGATGGGGAAGCTGCGTTTACTTATCAACATAACATCGATAAATCCGATCCTGTTATGCTGATGTACACGTCTGGGACAACCGGCAAACCCAAGGGTGCACTTTGGTCCCATGAGAACACACTATGGTTTGCTAGCATGCAAGCACTGAAATGGGGTTTTCATGCTGATACAGTGGGCATGACGACTGGGCCATTATATCATGTTGGGGCAATGGAGGATGTGGCTCTAGCTGTGTTGTTGCAAGGTGGTAAACTGGTAATCACCAAAAGTGGAGCTTTCGATATTGAGAAGGTTTTGAGCATAATCGAACAAGAAAATGTGTCTGATTGTTTTCTATTTCCGTTTATGATTTATGAAATGCTAAAGCTGCCCAATATTTCCACCTATCATCTAAGTAGCCTAAAAACAATCTATTCTGGCGGAGATCCGATTATTTCCTGGGCAATCGATGAACTGAAAACGCGATTTCCTCATATCGAATTAGCACAGGTTTACGGACTTACGGAGGGGACACCAATTGCGGTATCGCTTGATCCTGTCGATGCAGAAACAAAAGGATATACAGCTGGTAAACCGATGCCATTTACCGAAATTAAAATTGTTGATAACGAGGATAATAGACTAGGATCAGGCCAAATCGGGGAAATTTGTATCAAAGGTCCCGCCGTTTCAATGGGATACTGGAAAAAGCCCGAGGAAACAGCTGCAACCTTTATCAATGGTTGGTGCCATACTGGTGATCTGGGGTATCTTGACGAGGCGGGGTATTTAACCATTTCCGGCAGAAAGAAAGATATGATCCGTAGCGGTGGGGAAAATATTTATCCCGTTGAATTGGAAGATGTGTTGATTAGACATGAATCCATTCAAGACGTTGCTGTTATTGGGATACCTGATCCAAAATACATTGAATCTGTTTGCGCCATAATTGTGTCAAAGCCCGGAACGGTAATAGAAGAAAACGATATTCATAACTTTATTAAAGGAAAATTAGCAAGTTATAAGAAACCACGTAAAATCGTTTTTGTAGAGGAATTACCAAGAACCCCATCTGGTAAGGTACAGAAGTTTAAATTGCGCAATCAATATAAGTAAAATCAAATCAAACTATTATTTTTCAAAATCAGGAGGCGACTTATTTGTTTAATAAGTATTATGATGACTATCAAATCGGCGATACATGGAATTCACGCGGCAGAACGATCACGGAGGCTGACATTGTTAATTTCGCTTCACTAAGCGGAGATTGGTTTCCATTACATACTGACATCGAATACGCAAAAGACACTCCATTTCAAAAGCGGATTGCACATGGAATGCTTGTTTTATCAATTGCTACTGGTCTGGTGGAACTAAAACCGGGGATTGTTGTTGCATTTTATGGCATGGACAAAATCCGGTTCACCAATCCGACGTTCATCAATGATACCGTTTCACTGGAAATGAAGGTTACGGATAAGATCGATAAAGGGGAGACCGCTGGGGTCATTGTGGCAAAATTAGTAGTAAAAAAACAAACAGGTGAAAATGTAATTGTTGGTGGAATGAGTATGTTGATGAATAAACAAGAAGGATAGCCTCCCTGTAAAATACGAATGACCCCCATCATCTCCGGATGGGAGTCATTCGTTCCTATTTCCATACTTCTTCAGCTATCTCCAATACACGGCTGATTTTTTTCCATTGATCTTCCTCGCTAATATCATTACCTTCTTCTGTCGACGCAAAGCCGCATTGCGGACTCAGGCAAAGCTGATTCAGCGACAGGTAGTTGCTTGCTTCTTCTATCCGTTTTTTGATCAAATCCTTGTCCTCGATTTCACCAAATTTTGTCGTGATTAATCCAAGCACTACATATAAGTCATCCCGATTTACATACTGCAATGGCTCAAATCCACCGGAACGTTCATCATCAAATTCCAGAAACAAACCATCCACATTCAATTCACCGAAAATCGTTTTGGATGCCGTATCATACGACCCTTCCGCAAAGTAATGCGAGCGATAATTTCCCCGGCAAATATGCATCGTAATCAATAAATCATCCGGTCGCTCTGCAATGGATTCATTAATTGCCCGGGCAGCGATCTTTTGCATTTCCTCCGGTGTATATCCCTGTTCGCGAATAGCTGCTCGTCCTTTTTCCGACAAATAGGATGACCATGATGTATCATCAAGCTGCAAATATCTGCACCCCAGATCATAGAATGCTTGAATGGCCTGTTTATAAGCGTTGGTTAAATCCGGTAGCAATGCTTCAATGTTTGTATAGGCATTCGAGTCAATACTACCACGGAGTAACAGCATATTGGGACTCGGAATTGTCATTTTAGCAACATGATCGGGACCTACGTGCTCTTTCAAAAACCGGAAATGTTCAAGCATTGGATGGTCATCATTAAAATCTACTTTATCTGTGACGCGAATAGAACGGTTCCTTGCCTCAATACCAACAAAATGCAAACCACTGTCCGGATCATATCCTTCCACACCTGTCAAACCTTCCAAAAAGTCAAAATGCCACCAGGAGCGGCGAAATTCTCCATCTGTAATAGATTTCAATCCTATTTCTTTTTGTTTTTCAATCAGTTTAATGATCTCTTCGTCTTCAACAGCCCGCAGTTCATCTGCCGTTACTTCTCCATTTGCAAATCGACTCCGTGCCTGCTTCAGTCGTGCTGGTCGCAGAAAACTACCGACATGATCTCCCCGAAATGGTGCGCGTTTTTTAATTTCTGTTGTACGCATTACTTTCAGCTCCTCAACTTATATTTTTTTTTCAATCCACACACCTGTAATCGATGGAAGTGAACTGTATTTATCATATTTGGTTAACTGTACCTAACGATTTTCTCCAAGCAACACAAGCTGATCGCCATCATCTAACGTAAACTTTTGCCGGAATGTAATAAATTCGATCGTATCATCCTTCTTTTTAATAAATAATGGTGTTCCCAGATGCAGGATATCATCCTTATTTACTTTGTGCTTTTCATCAATAGCGACCGTTTCCAACGAATAGTTCGTATTTATTTGTCTATTTAACCTCCGAAAAAGCGCATGCTCGCCAAACAGCAAATGGCTATTCAATGATGCAGGAACTTCTCTTTCCGCTTCCTGTTTTCCAGGCGATTCAACGGGTAAGACAAATGCATTGTTATAACCAAATTCCGGAACATAGGACTGGTACACTAACGCATTATAGGCAGCATCACCGGTCATGACCAAGATGGTCTCATATGGTACCAAGTCAATTTCAAATTGTGTATGCTCTGCAAGAATCTGACCGAGGTATGTATCGATTCCCTCATCCATTGCCGGTTGCAAACGATCCTCAGAAATATCGGTGATTAGTACCGGAATCCCGAATTGTTTTAAGCTTTTTGCCAGTTCAACGGAAAAGCTGCTGGCTCCGACAATTAAAACTCCTGGTGGTTCAGAACTAGCCAGTTGCAGTTTTTTTGCCAGCGGTCCAATGGTAAACCCATGCGCGCACACCGTAATAAAAACCAGTGCAAACGTTAATGCCGTCAATAACGACGCATCTTTGTAACCATCATCTAGCAACAACGAGGCAAAATACCCGGAAACAGTGAGTGCTACCACACCACGGGGAGCAATCCAACCAATCAGTGTCTTCTCGGCAATGGAAAGCTCTGTTTTGATCGTTGAAATCCAGATCGATAACGGCCTTACAATAAATAGCATAACCAGCACAAATCCGATAATCGGCAGTGTGAATACTTGTCCAATCACTTCTCGTGTCAAAGAGGCGGTCAGTAAAATAAAAATGGTGGATGTCAAAATCACAGAAATGTTTTCGACAAAGTGCCCAACATTTTCAATCGACGACACATATTTTTTCGAACGGCCAATGCTAAGCCCCATGATGGTCACTGCGAGCATTCCCGTTTCATGCATCACTACCTCGCCAATCATAAAACATAATAAAACAAATGACAGGATAATTGGTGATTTCAGGTACTCTGGAAACCAGCCTTTACTAACCATAATGCTGACGACAAGACCGACAACGAACCCAAGGATGACTGCAAATATCGCACCTAAAAAGAAATTCCACAGATATTGAAACGATAAATGTTCATTCACCAATATTTTAATCACTTGATAGGCAAACAGTGCCAATAACGGACCAAAAGGATCAACAATAATTCCTTCCCATTTTAAAACTGTTGCTGTCCGTGATTTTAATTTAGCCTGCCGAAGTAACGGAATGATCACCGTCGGGCCTGTTACAATGAACAATCCACCGATAATAAACGCAACTTCAAGACTTAGACCGGCGATATAGTAGGCAGCAAGTGAGCCACCGATCCATGCCAGAAAAGCGCCAAAGGTTACAATCCGAAATACCGACTTGGAAATCCCCTTTAGTTCCCGTACATCAAGACTTGAACTTCCTTCAAACAAGACAACAGCAACAGCCAGCGAAATCATGGGGCTGTATAAATCGCCCAATGCTTCTTTCGGATTAATCAGTCCAAAGATCGGGCCAATTAACAACCCGGCAATGGACATAATTACAATCGATGGCCACTGAATGCGCCAGGCAAGCCATTGGGAAAAGATCCCTAGTCCAAGAATGACAACAATACTAATTAGTGCTGCTTCTTCCATAAACTAAACGCCACTTTCCATTTTAAATTTGCACAAATTCTTTCCCCCATAGTTTAGCAAAAAATGGCGTATTTCACTAGCGGCAACCTTGATTTCGGTTTGTCGTTTACTGTAATCATGGAAAATTTGCGTTATTTTTGAGTGAAAACAAGCGTTACTTGGCAATAATATTGCAGTGGGCAAACTAATTCCGGGAAACATCAACCCATTTCCAGAGACATCAACCTGGTTTGCACAAGCATCGACCCATTTCCTGGAACATCAACCTAATCTATATAAACTTCGACCCGATTTCAGGGTTATCAACCTAATTCACATAAACTTCAACCCGTTACAAGAAACATCGACCAAATAAGTTTAGTTGACTGGGCTCAATCCTTGGTTCAATTAGCTCCCCAACCCGATTCTTCTACGGGACGGGCAATGCTGTGATCAATGGCTTTGACGGGGCAAGCTCCATTATTGCCGCAACAATTCCATTGCTCCTCTTATGCCCTGTTCATCATTGAGTTCTGGGGCAACAATTAATTTATCCATATTTTCAACGTCAAGATAACTGTTTAATAATTCCCGAAATTTTTCACGAATCCGCGGGTATAATTGTTCTTGTTTCATGACTCCACCACCCAAAATAATTCGTTCCGGAGATAGGACAAGGAAATAATTCATGATTGCTTGTGCCAGATAATAGGCTTCCAGTTCCCATACATGTACATCATTAGCTAGTTCAACACCTTTTTCCCCATACCGTTGTTCAATTGCCGGGCCAGAGGCAAGTCCCTCCAAGCAATTTCCGTGATAGGGACAATTCCCGGCAAACGTGTCATCCTTATGTTGCTGAATGAGTAGATGTCCCATTTCCGGATGGCTTTTACCAATATATGTTTTCCCATGATGGACAAAGCCGGCGCCAATTCCTGTTCCGACCGTAATGTACATACAACTGTCCACATCTTTACCGGCACCATACAGGTACTCCCCCAGTGCTGCGGCATTAACATCGGTATCAATAGAAACAGGAATTTGTAAATCGGTTTTCAACTTGGTTAATATATCATACTGTTTCCATTTCGTTTTCGGCGTGTTTAAAATGGTACCATACGTATTGCTTTTTTCATCCAGATCAACTGGTCCGAAACAACCAATTCCAACCGCATCCGCATGGTGTTGCTGAAAAAATTGTCGAACCTGCCGCAGTGTTTCATCCGGTTCTGTTGTTGGAAAGCTTGTTTTTGCGATTATTTTCCCAGATTCATCTCCGACAGCACAAACAAATTTCGTTCCGCCCGCTTCAATTCCACCTAATAACATGATAGTTCTCTCCCTTTTACTTATGTTGTTCATTTAAAAATGCGGTCAGTTCAGCTTCCGTTGGGTAAGAAGTTTGTGTTCCATGTTTTGTCACACTCAGCGCAGCAAAGGCTTGGGCACGTTTGATTGCCTGTGCAACATCTTCTGTTTGGATAAATGAATGGGCAAAACAACCAATAAATGCATCTCCGGCACCTGTTGTGTCAACCGCCTGAACTGTATATGCATTAAACCGTTGGACCGTATCTTTTGTTACCCAGAGCACCCCACGACGACCCAGCGTAATAATTACATTTGTGACCCCTTTTTCAAGCAGGTAGTGCGCCGCCTTAAGTACCTGATCTTCTGTTTCCACTGGCATTCCGGAAATCAGCTCCAGTTCTGTTTCATTTGGAACCACAAAATCGCACATGGTAACGTATTGAAAATCTAAATCTTTTGTCGCCGGTGCCGGATTAAAAATAACTGGTATACCATGTTGGCTGCCGAATTCGATCGCATGATAAACCGTTGGGATTGGCACTTCTAATTGCAGAACGATAAGTTTACACTGTTTTAATTTATCCGCCGCTTCATCGATATCTGCTGGTTTTAGATGCTGATTGGCGCCTTTAATGATAAGAATCCGGTTTTCTGAGTTAGGATCAACAAAAATGGGAGCAACGCCACTAGTTGTTCCCGGAACTTTCTTCGTGAATTCGGTATTAATTCCGTGTTTTTCAAAATTTGCAATCGTATTATCGGCAAACATGTCATCCCCTACTTTGGTAACCATCATCACATCTGCCCCTAGTTTAGCTGCTGCAACAGCCTGATTGGCACCTTTTCCACCACACCCCATCTCAAAATTTGGTGCCTCAAGCGTTTCACCTTTCTTTGGCATTTTATCAATATATGTAATCAAATCTACATTGTTGGATCCAATTACCGCAATATCCACAATCAATTCCCCCTTCGTTACAACACTTTACTTTAGCTTAGCCCAAAATCAAAAACAAGTCTACTGGTACAAAGGGACAGGCACCTTATCCCACCAAATTTATCCAAATTTGATTAGTGATCCCACCCGCTAACCATCGGATGATATGAAAAAACAGGTACACGTTCCGGCAAAAGAACGCATACCTGTTACCTTGAGATGAATGTTTAATTAATAACCGGAAAATTCTTCAGCGCGAATATTATCTTCATTTGCCCCTGCATCAATTAACATTTTCTGCATTGCCTGTACCATATCGGCCGGGCCAGCAAGATAGTAAATTGGTGCACTAACATCAGAAACATATCGTTTTAACATTTCCGCATCAATATGACCACTTTCACCGTTCCATTCAGTAGCATCGGTTTGTGTCATCACCGGCACAAATGTGAAATGAGCGTTTTTATCCTCCATTTCCTGCAAATCAGACTGAAAAGGCGCGTCTTTAGGTGTTTTATTCGAATATAACAGCGTGATATCATGTGATGTTTGTTGGTTTGTGGCCTCTGCAATCATGCTGCGAACCGGGGTAATACCAATACCGCCAATTAGAAATACAGCCGGTGTAGATTCCGTTTTATGCAGGGTGAAATTACCATGCGGTGCATCGAATTTTACCTCGCTTCCTTCTGGTAAATCTTTCAGTACCCGTTTAAAAGCAGAATCCCGTAAACGAGTTGTGGTTACCAATTTATCTTCACTGGGCGCGCATACAAATGAAAAAGCTCTTGTATTTCCTTCATCATCTGTTTCGCTAGGATTAATTAAGGTAAAATCTCCAAACTGTCCTGCCTTAAATTCAAATCCCTCTGGTTTTTCCCAATGAAAAGCCATCGTATCCTTGGCAACCATTTCCTTTTTAAGTAATTTAATCGTATACTGTGCCATTCCAAACATCTCCTTTCAGCTATAATTATACACCTACTTAAAAAATCTCTGTAGACAAAAGCCTTCATACCTATGTCTACTTACACTTTACCATAAATATACCAAATCAAATCTTTGAGACAAGGGAACAGACTAAAATTACTGAATAAGTATGTCTCCCTCTTTGCTCGAGCGGATTCGAGTTGACTGGGCGCATGAGCGTTGATCAAGCAGGCGTAAATCTAATCAAAAGGTTGTAGAGCATGTGCATCAAGCCCTTAACAAATCCACTACACCCATTATTGATAATCAATAACTGCCGGAGCCGGGTCAAGTTTTAGAACGTCCTCCGGAGAAAGCAGTGGATCATCATTTTTGTAAAATAGTTTAAATCCACCGTACTGAATTGGCTGCTTCCTGACTAACTTCCCATATGCACTCATTTTGATTGCCGGGTCCCCAAATCCATCATAGTTTAGGGGTACTTCAACATGTTTGGTTGGTTTGATTTTTTCCTTGTTTGTAACAATGCCATTACCAAATTGATGAACCAGTACTATTTTGTCTGGCAGATTGTTCTCTTCGACTAATTTGTCAACATATTCGACAGCTTCTTGAATGTCCTCCCCATCGACTTCACCTAGATCTTCGCCGGGAATTTCACCTTCCCCAACACTGTATTCCGTGTCAATCGCCAAGTGAACATGTGGTAATTTTAAATAGGGTGCAACCTTTTTTAGTTCGTCCATCACTTCCGCCCGTCCCAATTGGATATCTAAAAGTAGTAATGCATCATGTTCTTCAGCCAACTTGGCATATTCATCAATCACCTCTTTAGAAGGCTTGGCAACATACAATCCATCCGGACCCGGTGAGCGCTGTGCGACTGTAGCAATTAATTCGATCGTTGGTATCGCCGGCCGATCTGGGTCAATTTTGGAATATTCTTCTGTTTGTTCTTTCAATTTCTTCATCATTTCATCGGGGGGATATTCACCTAGAATCCCCATGTTTTCCGACTTCGGTGTTCCATAGAAGGCAACCAGCCGATGATCTTTAAGCGGGCCATTGGAAGTATCCTTCTTATCCTGTAATAAGGTCTGTCCGAGCGAAACCGTTCGTGCGCTTTCCTCACCATGAGCCTCTTGATCCGGCATTTTTTCTTTTTCTTCATCAGAATAATTGGTTTCCAGCAATTTTGCATCCTCAGGTGGTTTTATTGCCTTAAATGGCTTGGTAACAGTCTTTTGTTTATCCCCTTGTTCTTTCTTATCGCCAGTTGTAGACTTATTAACCTTTACCGACTTTTTATCATTATTTTGTTCATCCTGCTTGGAAACTGTTGTAGTCGTTTCTGCACACGCTGCCAGTAGCAACGTTCCCATGACAAGAAAAAGGATAGTTATTTGTTTCCTCATAGTTCACTCTCCACATCTCAAAAATATCTATGTAAAACCGTCAAATTCCCACTTAAATTTACAATTCCCGCATGAAATACTTTTAAACTCAAAATGGACGTTGCACCCGAATGCGGGACATAGGGACGGCTCTTTTATCCTTTCTGCGGTATCTATGTTATTTTCCCCTGACTGCACAAAAATATTGCAACATGGGCATGGGATAAAGTGTCTGGTTAGCGACGCACAAACTCGAGTGCGCACTTGCTGGGATATTTCTCCTTATCTTAGGTATTTAATTCAGATTTGGAACCTCCCAATTTATTTCCTCCAGCCCAATTTGCTTTAATATCCGATTTGTCTTGGAGAAAGGCCTGCTTCCAAAAAAGCCGCGATGGGCAGATAACGGACTGGGATGAGGTGATTTGACAACATAATGCTTTGATGTATCAATAAGTTCTTGTTTCCTTTGAGCAGCCGCACCCCAAAGGATGTAGACAACCGGATTTTCCTTCTGATTCAACGACTCAATTACCCGGTTGGTAAAAATCTCCCACCCCATTCCTTTATGTGAGTGCGCTTGCCCGGCCCTAACCGTTAAAACAGTATTTAATAGTAGTACACCCTGTTCCGTCCAGCTGCCCAGGTACCCATGATTTGGTATTGCGCAGCCCAAATCGTCCTGTAACTCTTTAAAGATATTTCTTAATGATGGTGGCTGGGATATTCCAGGTTGTACGGAAAAACTCAGACCGTGCGCTTGATTCGGACCATGGTAGGGGTCCTGACCAAGAATGACCACTTTTACCTGTCCAAAGCCAGTGAAATGAAGGGCGTTAAAAATATCATACATGTCCGGATAAACCGTTTGTTGAGTATACTCTCTTTTTAGAAACTCCCGTAATTGCAGGTAATACGGTTTAGAAAACTCTTCATCAAGTAACGGCGCCCAATCGTTTTTTAAAATTTGTTTTGGCATACCTATCATCCTTATTAAAAAAATCGATACATGCAATTCCATTTCTATTATAGTAGCTTGCCTATCAAACTAGCAACGAGAAAATTCCTTTTTGAAGCAACTATAGGAAACATTATCTCGGCTTGATTTCTCGGAATGTGGGACTTGAATCTACCGTGAGAATTAATCCACAATTAAAAAAAGACCCGTCTATACTTGGGTGAAATCCGTTATTTCTTCAAATACATTATTTAATCAAGTGACGATGTTTGTTCAACTCCGGCTATTTAAGAAAAAAGGACGAAGCTCATATGCTCTCCGCCCTTTTCCCAAATTCAAAGTGTATTATTAACCCGTTAACACGATAGTACCCTTTGTCACTATATAACTATAATCCCCATAAATACGGCGATAATTAATAAGATAATACTGAGCCCCCACATCCAGCCGAGGGAATAGCGAATATGTCGTCCCATTTCCAGGTTGGCAAGACCCAATGCAAGCCAAAGCGCCGGAGAAAATGGGCTGACAAAGGTGCCGACAATGTTCCCGATAATCATGGAATATGCGGTAGATAATGAATCGACTCCAAAACCGGAGGCAATTTGTTCGATAACAGGCAATAATGCAAAGTAATAGGCATCGGTACTCAATAATAAATCGAACGGCACACCCAAAACGCCAATAATGATATGCAAGAATGGTGCAACAAATGCCGGTAAAACTTTCACGACATCTCCAGCAATGGCATCGAGCATCCCTGTTCCGGTTAAAATCCCCAAAAATGAACCCGCAGCCAGAATAATAGTAGCCATCGTGAGTGCATTCGGCGCATGTGTCTGAATACGTGCCATTTGATCTTTTACTTTCGGGTAGTTAATCAGCAAGGCCAAACTAACACCGATCATAAAGGCAAAACCGGGTGGAATGATTCCCCATACCAAAATAGCAATGACACCAATCGTTAGAATGACGTTCACCCACAGTAATTTTGGACGAGCAAGCGATTTTTCCTTCTCCGGTACGTCACCTTCATTTTTGGGATCATCATCTTCCGCGGCGACATCAGCAGCTGCGGCGGCTTCAACCGAACCATATTGTTTTTTGATTCGTCGTTGTTCGCGATATCCCAATAGCACTGCTAATCCAACCATCAACACCATCCCGATGATTTGGATGGGAATTAGCGGTCTCCATAGTTCCGTAACATCGATATTTAAGACCGATGCGGTTCGTCCAAGTGGCCCTGCCCATGGAATCATGTTCATGATACTGGCGCTTCCGCCAATTAATAGCAACAGAAAATATGGATTCATTTTCAACCGTTTATACAGCGGTAATAATGCCGGAATGGTAATTAAAAAAGTTGATGCTCCTGAACCATCCAAATGGGCTATAGCGGCGATTAATACACTTCCCACACTAATGGCAATCACGTTCCCCCGTGAAATCGCAATCAAACCATTGATTAACGGATCAAATAAGCCAACGTCCGACATAATTCCGAAGAACAATATTGCGAAAATAAACATAATCGCAACGTCCATGACATCAGCAACACCATCACCAAAGAAATCACCAATTTTCGACATACCGAAACCGGTAGCAAACGCTCCGAGAATCGGAATTAGTAATAACGGTATAATTGGCGTCATGCGCCCGCTAATAAGTATTAGGACAATGACCAATATGGTTACAAAACCGATTAAACTAAGACTCAATGTTATATCTCCCTTCTGTTTTCAAAATTAGATCATTTAACGGTGAAAACGTTAACAAATAAATGACTTTTTATAAAATACCATGAATAGAAGGGGGAGATAAACCTTCTATTCATAAAGCGATTATTTTCTATATTACTCATTTTGTTCATAAGTTTCACGAAGGATATATTGCCGTTCTGGTCTGCCTACATTTCCATACAAAAGTGTTGGTTGCACTCGCTTAATAGATACTAGATATTCTAAATACCTTCGAGCTGTCGAACGACTTGTTCCAATTTGTTTGCTTAATTCAACCGCTGTAATGCCGTTGACTTTTTGCTTCTGTAATAAATCGGTAATTTCATCCAATGTAATCGAATCAATACCTTTTGGCAATTTGTCATTGGATTTATTAGCAGGAAACACGGAATTTACCGTACCTGTAAGCATGTCTATGTCATCCTGGTTCAACTTTTCCCTGGACGCCAGAAAACTTTTTCGTTGCTTAAACCTCGTCAACATTTGTTCAAACCGCTTCGCATCCACAGGTTTTATAATGTAATCTATGATCCCGCCCCGGAGAATTTCGCTAATTGTGCTAGTTTCCGCAGCAGCAGTCACGATGGCAATATCCACATCATGATAGAACGTACGCAACTGCCAAAATAGCTCCAATCCCTCGACATCCGGAATATATATATCTAATAAAATCAAATCAACTTGGGTGTCAGGACTTTGCAAAAAAGTGAATGCTTCCTGAGCGGTTTTTGCACAATAGTCAACAACAAATCCTTCCACCTTTTCTACGAATTGCCGCTGGATTTCCGCAATTCGAAAATCATCTTCAATAATAAGCACATGAATGCTATCAGACATTGTTATCACCTTCATCTTTTGGTATGATCACGATAAAGCAAGCTCCACCAAGATCTCCTTCTTCCAACATGATCGTTCCGTTAACTTCTTGTAACCTGTGTTTGGTCAGTGCAAGGCCTGTTCCACGGTGAGATCCTTGTTTCGTGGAATATCCCTGGTCAAAAATATGTGGTGCCTCGTCCATGGAGATTCCTGATCCAGAATCATCCACCTCCAAAATGACATCTTCTCCTATGTCGGTAAAGAAGATAGCAATCTCCCGCTGATCATCCGGGTTCTGTTTCAATGCATCCATCGCGTTTTCAATCAAGTTTCCGACCGCTGTTAACAAGGCATCTTGCTTATCTCCTTTAAACCGGGTTGTTAACTGACTGTCTGGATCAATCGACATGGTAATCCCAAGCTCGTTTGCTTGATTGATTTTCCCCTGAAGAAGCCCTTGAACCATTGGATCAGCAATATGTTTCACCAAAAACTCTGACCATCCTAACTGACTATCACTTTCCTTTTTGATAAAGGCGATCGCTTCATCGGTCTGATCCAATTGAAGCAAACCTAGAATCGTATATAGTTTATTGGAAAATTCATGTGTCTGCGCCCGCTGTGCATTGGCATATTGCTTAATTTGCAGTAACTCATTCGTGACATGTTCCAGCTCTGTTTTTTCCCGAAAGGTTGCTACTGCGCCAACAATTATATGGTGACGAAAAATGGGCATGCGATTCACAAGAACAACTGTGTCACCGAGGACCATTTCCCGATTATAATGGCTCTCCCCATTTTTCAAAACCGCGAATAACCCCGTATGCGGTAGAATCTCCTGAATGGGTCTGCCAGTATAACGATCATCTGATACTGTTTGATGAAACAAGATCCGCTGGGCCGCTGCATTAATCATCGTCACCATCCCTGTTTCATTAACGGCAATAAGCCCTTCATGGGTTGACTGCAAAATGGCTTCCTTTTGAAGTAATACTTGGGAGATTTCCTCTGGTTCCATCCCTGATAACAATCGTTTTAAATAGATGGAAATCACAATTGCACCAATGATTCCCACTAGAACAACCCCTGCTAGCGTGATCCATACCGATTTACTTTGCCGTTGAATGATATGCTGAACATCATTATTCAAAAATCCAACCGATACGACACCGATAACCTTGCCATTCTTATCATAAATCGGTGTCTTGCCACGAATGGATAACCCCAGTGAGCCTACCCGCTTCGATGTATATGATTCACCACTTAGTGCGCGCTCATTATCCCCGCCAACCATTTTTTTACCCAATTTGTCCGGGTCGGGATGTGAGTAACGGATCCCTTTTGTGTTTCCGACGACAATAAATTCTGCACCAGTCTGCTGTTGAATGGGCAGAACAACCTTCTGGATCACCGAAGCCGGATTTTCCAATTCAAAAGCAGCTTGTATTTCCGGCATGTTTGCTACACTTTGTGACACACTTAACGCCCTTTTGCCAATTTGTTCCTCCATCGTCTTAGAAATAAACGAATGAAGAAACAGGCCAAAAATAACACAAATGCCAATTACCAACACACTAATCGACACAATCATTTTCCATTTCAAATTAAACCTTTTCCCCGGATAAACCATGATGATAACTCCTTTGCGGGACACGGGGGCAGAGGAACCGTCCCTTTGTCCCTACTTGACGACAAACTGAGTGTGACTGTGACCTTCTCTGGTTTTCTTGACTTCCAATACTGCCGGGAAGATATTTTTTAACTCTTGGACGTGGGAAATGACGCCGATCATCCGGCCTGACTGTTGCAAGTCAATTAAGGCATCGATGGCTTTATTTAATGATTCTTCATCCAATGTACCAAAACCTTCATCAATAAACATCGTCTCAATCGATATATTCCCTTGAAAACTTTGAATCACGTCAGACATTCCCAATGCCAGACATAAGGAAGCATTGAATTTCTCTCCACCGGACAGTGTTTTGACATCCCTCGTTTGCCCTGTATAAGCATCGTACACATCCAAACCAAGTCCGCTTTGTCTGCCGTGGGCTTCCTGACGCTCACTACGGATTAGGAAAAACTGACCATTGGATAACCGCTTCAAACGTTCATTAGCTGATTCGATAATTTGCTCCAAATATTCGATTTGCAGATACCGCTCAAACGATATTTTTCGGCTGTTTTGTCCCCGGAGTACATCGTATAAATCGGTGATACTGCTTAATTGTTTTTCCAAGGCTTTCACCTGTTCATTAGCATCGCGGATATTGGCGATTAATTGCCCAGCCTCCCGAAAATATGCTTTTGACTGATCCCGCTTATTTAATGCCGATTCATAGGCTTGTTTCAATGTTTCCAATTGTTCCTGTAATGCGCTCAAGTCAGCTTTTTGCTTACCATTTAACGATGTCTTTAGCTCTTGTACCAGTTGTTTCGTAGTTGAAAGGTTCTGCTTAAACTGCTCAATGGCTTGGCGCAAATCCTGCCGTTCCTGATCAGATCGTTTTGCTCGCTGGTATGCTTCTTCGGTAGAAAATCCGGTCGTATCAAGTGCTTGATAAAAACGCTGCTCCGCTTGCTCAAGTTTTGCAGTTGTTTCTGCAAGCTGTTTATTGGCATGTTCCGAATTGGATGCTGCTTTTGTTTGTGCCTCTTTTGCCTGTTGCAGCTGTTTTTGTGCTGTTTCCCAAGCTTGTTCCAGTTTCGACTTTCGTTGTTCGGTTGTTTTGATTTGCTTTTTCAGTTCTGTTAAAACCTGTACTTCTTCCGGGATTTGCTTTAATCGATCCTGGTAAACCGCACGGGCTGACTCATAAGCTGTTTTTAATTTCTGATAATTCTTATCCAACTGTTCCTTTTTTTCTTCCAACTGTTTGCATTCATTCTGTAAAGTTTCTTGCGTTCCTTTTAAAGTTTGCAGTTTCTTTTTAGAAGCTCGCAACTCCATGACTTCTGCTTTCAATTTTTTCCCCGCTGTAACAATGCGATCTCGTACAGTTTCAGCATCATCGGTTGTGATCGAATAATCCGCAAGTTTCTGCACTTTTTCCTGTAGTGTGTCTTGATTCAAGTCAACCTTGGCAGATGCATCACTATAATCCTTATCCTTTTTATCCAATGCTTTCTTTGCCGCTTCCAGTTGTTGTTTTGTCACCGCACCTTTAGAACTTATTGCTTTATTCGGATGCTCTTTACTGCCACAAACAGGGCAAGCCTCGCCATCGTGCAAATGATTTGCCAAAACAAACGCCTGATTATTCAGCCATGCCTGCTCCAATTCTTGATAAAAACGCTTTTTGCTTACAAACTCCTGCTTCTTTTCTTGTAAAATTTGTTCCAATTCTGCTTGCTTAGCCTTCGCATCCAAATAATCCTTCAACATATCGGATTGTTTACCTAACTCCATCAATTGCTCTTGTTTATCCGGTAATTGATCAACCTTCGTATCCAGCTGCTTTATTTCACCAGTCTGCTTGTCCAGCTGGTTTTTCTTTTCCGTTAGAGTTGCTTGCATTTCAGTAACATCTTTAAATGTCCGTTTTCCTCTGTTCTGTAAATCCTGTAATTCCTGTTTTTGCTGATCCAGTTCTTCGACAATCGGCAGATATCTTTGTAACCGATCTAGTTTTTTACGAACATCCTCCTGCTCCGATGCTTTCTTTTCCTCTTGCTCATAAACTTGCTTACGTTCACGAAGCATTTCGTTTGCCTGTTGAAGCGATTTTTCGGCATTTTCTACGTTCTGCTTTTTGGCTTGTTCATCCTGACGCCATTCCATTAACTGTTTTTCATAGGCTTCCAGTCCAGCCGCTTGTTCAGCCTGTTTTAGCTGCTTTTCCTTCTCGTCATATTCCACTGTCTGTTGTTCTAACTTACTTAAATGAATCTTTTTGTCTTCAAGTTCCTGGAAGCGTTCATTTAAACTCTTGGCTGCATGAAATTCAGTTTGCTTTTTGTCATGAGCTTGATAGGCCTGTTCATACGCTTTCTGGTCAGCCATAATTTGTTGCTGATAAAACGCCACTTCCTGATCCAATGCATGAAGCACTTGATTGACGTTGTAATGCTCCTCACCCAACACTTGAAAAACAGGCGACCCATCACGTTCGGGTAAAGTTGCGCGGATATTTTCGACATACGTATTGCGTTTTTGTTCTTCTTGTTGATATTTTTCGGAAATCAAATCCTTTTTATAGCGTAAACGTTCACTAATATGTTTGTACGGTTCGGTTTTGAACAAACGTCTTAAGATATCTTCTTTATTTTCCGTTTGTGAGGTTAGTAATTTACGAAACTCCCCCTGTGGCAACATCACAATTTGTTTAAACTGATCCTGTGTTAATCCCATTAATGTTTCTACTTTTTTATCAATCTCGGAAACAATTTGCCTGTCAACACATGGAGATTCACCACCATCAACGAGCTCATAAAATTCATACCGTTCTCCCGTTTTCGTCTTATTCCCCTTTTTCACATGACCTAACTGGCGAAGTATCCGGTAAACCTTGTTATTTAATTCAAATATCAGCTCAACCGATGTATGGGTATCATCATTAGCAAATTGACTGCGCAGCATATTATTATTTTCCCGGTCCTGACCACTTGCTGCTCCGTACAACGCAAAACAAATTGCATCAAATATCGTTGTTTTTCCTGCACCGGTATTTCCGGAAATGACAAATAATTTATTATCCTGTAACTCGTTAAAATCAATGGTTGTTTTATCTTTATACGGACCAAATGCCGTCATGGTTAGAGTTAGCGGTCGCAATTGTTACTCCTCCCTTTATGAATGTGCAACGAAATTCTTTTGTTTGATGTCTTGTTGTGTTTCTTTTTCCTCGGTTAGCAGTTCATCCAGTACCTCTTTAAAAATAGTCTCGGTTTCCTCCGATGCCTTTTCCCCCTTGACTTCTTCGTAAAAAGCATGAAATAACTCCAGCTGACTGCGATTGCTGCGATTATTAATTTCCTTTGCTTCACCAGTTGGGGTCATCAAGTAATTTTTCCGTGCCACATGCATCGCATTCGGGTAGACCGAACGAATTTTTTCCATTGGCGATAAAACCGGTGTCTCGTCCAGCAAACGCACAAAAACATAGTCTTCATTTATCGGATGCGTTAAAATTTCTTCCATTGTGGCCTCGACCGTTCTTATGTCCCGTTTTGGAATGAGTTCCCGTTTTTCAATGGTAACTTGTCCGTCCGCATCCATATCAACTACATGAAATCCCTTTTTATGATGCTCCTCGGAAATCGAATATTTTAAAATCGAACCAGAATAGCGGATCGTTTGACTAGATACATAGTGTCCTTGGTGCAGATGGCCCAATGCGGTGTAATCGAAGTTAGAATAATGGCGAGCATCCACATATTCTGCCCCACCAATTGCCAGCGGACGTTCCGAATCACTAGTATTTTCTTCTTCCTCTCCAAAAGGGGTGACAAACGCATGTCCAACAAATACATGACGTTTAGTTGGATCCATTTTTTCAATAATCTCTTGAACTATCTTTTTAGCAGCATCGTCATGGGTATGGATGGTTTCATCGGCAAAAATGTTCCTGACAACACTCGGATCTGTATAGGGGACAAGATGGAAATATACCTCCCCGTGTTCATCGTGAAGAATGACTGGGTCGAGATCTTTCGTTACATTACCAACCATGTACAAACCATTGTTTTCCATCATTTTACTGCCAAAATTTAAACGGCTTGGACTATCATGGTTCCCCGCGATAGTCAAGACAGGCGTTTGCAGCTTTAGCACGATCGTCTCCAATACATCATTGAGTAGATGAACAGCTTCCGTTGGTGGTACGGCCCGATCATATAAATCCCCCGCAATAATCACCGCATCCGGCTTCTCCTGTTCCACCGCTTGAATGAACTGCTCCAGTATGTATTCCTGATCCTCTGTCATATATACACCCTGTACAAGCTTTCCCAAATGCCAATCCGCCGTATGAAAAAACTTCATCTGCAACACTCCTCCCACCTATTTAAACTATATACACAGTATAACACTTAGACGAGTAGGTCGGTTCTCCTATCCCACAATTTTTTTGAACTGTCCCATGTCCCAATGCATAGAAATTAATGGAAAGGACACATTAAATGGTAAGACAATTTTTTTACAAGGGAGGATTTGCAATGAAGCGTACAACCTTAGCACCATTAATCATTTTTGTCGGCGTCCTTTTCCTGTTAACCGGATGTATGAATAATAATAATGAGGGTGCGGCACCTGCAAGGGATAGAGATCAGCGCAATAACGTTGAAGAAATTGAACATATCAATAGCGAAAATAATCGTAATACAACGCCAACAGGTGAAGATTCCAACATTTATGATCTGCCAGATGAAAAAAATCAACATGATCAAGGAATATCTACCCATTTAGAATATCGTTTGGCAGGATCTGATATTCGGGATATTAAGGTGTTTGCCATTGACGATACCGTTGTTTTGGCGGATACCACAGAGAATACCAACAATAACGGTAAATTGGAACAAGCGAAAGGAATCATGCAGGTTTCCTTTGGTGACAAGGTACAAGTGTTAACAACAGCAAATCCAAAGGCCCCGGAATTAATAGAAAGGATCAAACAAAACATTACCGGAAAATCAACCGATTATGCACAATTGGGTAACGATATACAGGCTCTTTTTGAGATGACCGCGGAGAAAGGATAAACCCTGTACCTTGGTGGAAAGAACGCAAAGTTCATACACGATCGAAAAATAATAAAGCCATGATGTAGAGGAGGATAGGCATGAGTGATAAAAATGAGTCTGTGGATCATTCCAGACGAAAATTTATTAAAAACTCCGGAATCGCTGTTGGGGGTGTTGTCGTTGGCGGCGCATTGGGAAGCTTGATACCGCACAAACAAAAAACGGAGCAGCAACAAGCATCCACAGCAAAAAAGCAAGTTAATTACAATGATGCATTGATGTTTTTTACATTGGATCAATTTAAAACAACTGAAGCGGCAACGGAAAGAATTTTTCCAAAAGATGAGCTTGGACCGGGTGCCAAGGAATTGGGTGTTCCCTATTACATTGACCATCAGCTTGCCGGACCGTGGGGTTTGAATGCAAAAGACTATATGAGAGGACCAGCCTATACGGCGGAGGCAACCCAAGGAAACCAATTATTAATGGATCGCAGGGAAATTTTCACTCTTGGACTCAAAGGTCTTGATGATTATAGTAACAAAAAGTACGATAAGAACTTCGCACAGTTATCCGATGATCAACAGGATGACGTATTGGAGGTTTTTGATGCAGCAAAAGAATTTAAACTTACCGGTGCTACAACCAAACAGTTTTTCCAACTGTTACGGAGCATGACCATTGAAGGTGCATACGCCGATCCTTTATATGGCGGAAATAAAAATAAAGCTGGCTGGAAAATGCGTGACTTTCCGGGAAGCCAAACAGGTTATACAGAAACCATTATGAAAAAGGAATTTGTAAAGATCGAACCCAAAAGTTTACGTGAACATATGGGTGGCTAAAACGATGCACAAGGAGTGAACAAATTGACTAAAAAACTGCCAAAGGTTCCAGTCGTAATTGTCGGAATGGGATGGGCCGGCGGAATAATTGCCTCGGAACTAACCAAAGCTGGTATTAAGGTTGTTGGATTAGAACGTGGGAAAGCAAGAAAAACAAGTGACTATTACATGGTTCACGATGAATTGCGTTATGCCCAGCGATACGAGATGATGAAGGACCTATCCAAGGAGACCCTTACATTTCGAAATACAGAGAATATGCGCGCCTTGCCAATGCGTACATATGGCACGTTTTTGGACGGAATCGGGACCGGTGGGGCTGGTTCGCACTGGAATGGACAAACCTATCGTTTCTTACCTTATGATTTTGAAATTGCTACCAAAACGAAAGAAAAGTATGGAAAAAACAAGATCCCGGATGGCATGGATCTTCAGGATTGGGGGATTACCTATGACGATCTGGAGCCATATTATGATACATTTGAAAAAATGGCCGGCATTTCTGGTGAAGAAGTATCCCTTTATGGAAAACGTTCCAATCCTTATCCAACCAAACCAATGCTGAAAACGCCTGTTTTGGAAATGTTCGAAAAGGCGACTAAAAAGCTGGGATATTCCCCATACATGACACCATCAGCAAATTTGTCAGAGAATTACACAAACCCAGATGGCATTGCTCGTGGTGCCTGTCAGTATTGTGCATTTTGCGAACGCTTTGGTTGTGAATATGGTGCAAAAGCCGATCCAGTGGTTACTGTTTTACCAGTAGCAGAAAAAACAGGTAAGCTGGAGGTACGCACCTATTCCAATGTAACTAAAATACTTCATGATGGCAATAAAGCAACTGGGGTTCATTATGTCAATCCAGTTACCCGGGAGGAATTTGAACAGCCCGCAGATGTGGTTGTCTTATCCAGTTACGTATTCAATAATACCAAACTACTTCTTGTATCCAATCTGGGTAAACCATATGATTCTAAAACCGGTCAGGGTGTTATCGGGAAAAACTATTGCTATCAAATAACTGGTGGAAGTACCCTGGGATTTTTCAAGGATAAGTTTAATATTTATGCCGGCGCAGGTGCACTTGGGATGGAGATCCCTGAATTTACCGGGGACAATTTTGATCACTCGGATCTGGATTTTATCCATGGTGCCGGAATTCGCATGTTCCAATATGGAAATCGTCCCATTGCGAACAACGTTGTCCCTGAGGGAACCAAGGCTTGGGGTAAGGAATTTAAACAGACATCGATTAAATATGCCAACAGCTGGCTTAAAGTCGCAGTCCAGGGGGCCAGTATGCCATGGCGAACAAACTATCTTGACCTGGATCCCAATTATACAGATGAGTATGGTGTCCCGTTATTGCGCATGACCTATGATTATACCAATCAAGACCGGAAATTAACCGAATTCATGGCCAAGAAAACCGGCCCAATTATGAAAGAAATGGGGGCGGAAATTACCGAGACCCAAAATAATCTGGAGCCATTGGATATATCCCCTTATATTAACACGCACAATACAGGTGGTGTTATTATGGGAGATGATCCTAACACGTCGGCTGTAAACAAATATTTACAAATGTGGGATGCCGAAAATGTATTTGTTGCCGGAGCCTCCGCATTCCCGCATAACAGCAGTTTCAATCCAACAGGAACACTTGGCGCCCTATCCTATCTTTCAGCGGAGGGAATCATCAAATACATGAAAAACGGCGGTTCATTAGTTTAAGACAGGAGTTGCTTGTTCCATCTTCTTTCCTTGGAAGGGATGGGACAAGCGACTCTTCTATCTTCAAAAATTAGGTCCACTTAATAATAATGGTTTTCCAGTTCCTCTCTGATGCTTCCTGTAATTGGCTCCGATGTTTGCGTTTGCACATTGAAATTCACGTAGGTCACCGTATCTTTTGCACATAATCGCCCATGCTGCCACATTTCTTCATATAATTGTAAACTGGTGTTACCTATCATTTTTACCCAAGTATAGATATGTACGGGTGTACCAAAATAAATTTGCTGTACATAGTCCACGTTCATATTCAAGATGATCATTCTCCAGTGATCAAAGTTATCATCGGGCGTGAACAATTTAAAGATCTCATTTCGTCCCGCCTCAAACCAGACTGGCACCGTTGTATTATTTATATGACCAATACCATCTGTTTCTGAAACGCGCGGTTCGATTATGGTTTGATACATGAACATCATCCTTTACTTCATATCTACTACTATTTCAACAAAACAAAGGAATTTCCTGCTTTATTTCAAAAATATCCAGGAATAGCAGATTAATTCCTATCGGGCAAAAAAATAGAACGGAAGATGCCCTCCGTCCCACTAAATGTATTCGTGATTTTTCAGATAGTTAATGATAAGACCAGTTGATTCTTCTAATGTGTGCTGCTCGGTGTTGATGATGATTTCCGGATTGTCAGGTATTTCATAAGGGGCATCAACACCAGTAAAACCTTTGATTTCACCGGCACGTACTTTTTCGTACAATCCTTTTGGATCACGTGCCTCACATGCTTCCAGCCCACACTTTACATATACTTCGATAAATTCCTTGTCATGAAACAACGCACGAACATTATCACGATCAGCACGATAGGGAGAAATAAACGCGGTCAAGGTGATCAATCCAGCATCAACCATTAAATTGGCCACTTCCCCAATCCGTCGAATATTTTCCTTACGATCTTCCGGGCTAAAGCCTAAGTTTTTATTCAATCCGTGACGCACGTTATCTCCGTCCAGGCGATACGTGTGTATGCCTAATTCGTGCAGCTGCTTCTCCAATGCTACAGAAATAGTTGATTTCCCTGATCCAGACAAGCCGGTAAACCAAATAACTGCACTTAGATGTCCGTTTCGTTTTTGCCTTGCCTCTTTTTTTACCTCAGACTGATGCCAAACAATATTCGTTGATTCTCCCATCATTTTTCCTCCTAAAACCACCAAAAGTACACGATGGTAACAGTAATCACCATTACTAGCAAACTAAGTGGTGTACCTATTTTGATAAAATCCGAAAACTTGTAACCACCCGGGCCATAAACAATCATATTTGTCTGATAGCCAATTGGTGTCATAAAACTTGCCGATGCCGCAATGGTAATCGCAACCGCAAAGCCCATTGGGTCCAGCTGTAAATCCGCAGCCAGCTCCAACCCTATCGGCAGCATAAATATGGCAGCAGCACTGTTCGTAATTACCTCCGTAAATATATTGGTTAACATATACACGAATAACAGAATCATAAATAGTCCGATCGGTTCTCCCACCGCTAATACACCTGTTGCAATCCACTCTGCCAAGCCTGATTTCATGATGGCCATACCAACCCCAAAGGAACTGGCAATTAAAAGCAATACATGAAAATGGATATATTTCTTGGCCTCCCCCACTGTTATCGCCTTGGTTGCCAACAATAATAAAACGGCTAAGGCCATAGCTTTAAACATACTTAATACACTAAACGTAACAAGGATGATCATGAGGAAAAAGATCCCGATCGATAGCCAGCCCTTCCCTGAATTACGTTTGAGCGATTCCGGGATTCCTAAAGACGTTAGAACATAAAAATCATTGGATTGCTGATAGGTTTCCACAAAGTTCTTTCCAGCCAGCAAGAGTAAGGTATCGCCTGGAAGAAGTGGAATATCCCCTATTTTTGATGGGATCCGTTCATTATTACGATGAACTGCGATCACTCCGGCATCGTATTTGGAACGAAACTGATTTTGTTTAATTGATTTGGATAATAATCCGGATTGATGTGAGACAACCGCCTCGACAATCTGGGTGTTCCCATTTTTCAATGCATCCAAATCCGAGGGCTTACCCGTTTTTAGGGCTAACCCTTTCGTCATTTGCACATCAGTCAGAGTTGACATTAATCCGGTGAAAATTAATCGGTCTCCCATTTGAATAATCGTAGAGGAACGGATAGGGAAAATACGCTCTTCCCGACGGATAATTTCCACTAAATTCAACCCCTTTAGCTCCGTTAACCCGGCCTGCTGTACACTTTGGTTCAGATGCGGAAATGTTTCTTCAACGGTTAACTCAGCAATATATTCTTTGGAATCCTCTTTCACTTTTTGCTGCAACCCTTTGTATTCCGGTAATAATCGATAACCAACTGTAAACAGATAAACCAAACCGACAATGGTGATGGGTATGCCTATAACCGTCAATTGAAATAAGGTGTACCCTTCATAGCCATAATCAAGCAGCATGCCGTGAACAACCAGATTTGTAGACGTTCCCATCAAGGTGATCGTACCACCTAAAATTGTTGTGTATGATAACGGAATTAAAAATTTAGACGGCGCGATATGGTGCGCTTCACACCACTTTTTTATCAAAGGGGTAAGCGCCACAACAATAGGGGTATTATTTAAAAAACCGGAAAGCAATGTTGTCGGTATAAAAAAACGTGCCATCGATCCCAGTAAACTGTTACCCTGATCAAGCCAGGATGTAATGAATCTCTCCAGGATGCCACTTTTTTGAATAGCACCAGCAACAATAAATAAAAGCGCAATCGTCAACATGCCTTCATTGGAAAATCCGCGTAATGCTTCCTCAGGAGTTAAAATACCCGTTATTAAAAAAATGGTTAACACCGTAAAAACAATGATTTCCGGTCGGGCGATTTCGAAAAATAACCCGATTAACATAGCAGTTACGATTACGAGCACAAATATCAATTCAAATGTCATAGGGGTCAACCCTTTAGTTAATGTTGTTTTAAACCTTTTCTCAGCACTGCAGCTACTTCAGGACGGGAAAATTCTTTCGGTAATGACTCGCCATTTCGCAATTTTTCCCGTACCTTTGTACCGCTTAGATGAACATGAAACGTCTTATCATGGGGGCATGTTTTTTTCGTTCCCATACTCTCACATTTCGTACAATAGAAAGCATGTTCAAATTTAAATATTTGAATGCCAAGTTCTTCCTCATATTGAGAAATTAATTCCTGTGCCTCATAAGTACCGTAATAATCACCTACTCCGGCATGATCGCGTCCAATAATAAAGTGGGTGCAACCGTAATTTTTGCGGACAATCGCGTGAAGGATCGCTTCTCTTGGACCAGCATAACGCATCGCAGCTGGATAAATAACGAGTCGGGTTCGATCGGCAGGATAATACGTATTCAAAATAATCCAATAACTTTCCATTCGGATCTCAGCTGGTATATCATCAGACTTGGTTTCTCCCACCAATGGATTTAAAAGTAAACCATCGACTGATTCCAACGCACTCTTCTGGATATATTCATGGGCACGATGCACAGGATTACGCGTTTGAAAGCCAACAATAGTTTTCCACCCTAAGTCAGCGAACAACTTTCTTGTTTCCAATGGGTCAAGGTAAAAATCGGCAAATTGATCATGTTGTGGACGTTGCAGCAATTCAATCGATCCAGCCAAATAAACTTCACCTTTTTCATAGACTTTTTTTACACCGGGATGGGCTTTATCTGTTGTACCATATACAAATCTTGCTTCCTTTTCTTTATCATAGGAGTAGATTTCTGCCAAATGAAGAATTCCATAATTCACACCGTCTTCCCCTGCAAGTGCAAGCTTCTCACCAATTGCAAATGCATCTGCCTGTTCTTTCGTCACTGGTAGCGTAATTGGAATGCTCCAAATGGTCCCATCCGCTAACCTCATTTCCTCTACAACTCTTGTATAGTCCTGCTCCCCCATAAAACCAGTTAATGGGCTAAAGCCGCCAATTGCAATAAGTTCCAAGTCAGATAAACTCCAGGCATCCAATGTCAATGTCTTCAGCCTGTGTACTTCATTTACAAGCGTTTCCCGCCTCGACCCAATGACTTCCCGTTGAACAAGCTCACCACCATGGGGAAGAATCGCTTCTTTTGTCTTTTCTTTTGTCAATGTCATGCGATAACCCACCTTTTCCTTATTATCCTTTCAAAAAGCTAATATTCTGGCAAAATAGCATTCAGCTCAACTATCATGGCACCCGTCTTTGGCTAATCGAAATAAAAGACATGTGGAACATGATGTTCTTTTAGTTGTTTACTTCCGGTTCACCCCATCATGTTCCTCCTCTTTTACCAGGTTTTTCAGCCAATCCAGGGTGATGATTTGCTTTTGTTTGTTTAAAAAGCTTTCGTCCATTAATTCCTTTAATAGAAGCGTCCGGACCTTTTGCGTTAGCAACGACCGTTTGATTAGCTGGCGACTCTCATACAAAAAGTCAACATATTCTCCGTAGCTTTTGTCATATATCGTGGCTAGCTTGGTTTTTATTTTTGCTGCCAGAATTGGACTTGCACCATTTGTGGCAATACCGATCGATAATTTCCCTTGCTGTAAGTGAGCTGGAAATTGAACATTCCCTTGTTCAGCATCTGCAGCAGCATTTACTAAGGATGTTTCCGGTACAGCTTTGGTGACAGCCTGATTTACTGTAGGGTTATTTGTGGCAACAATAATCAGGAATGCATGAAGAAGATCGTTTGCTTCAATATGCTTTTGTTTCCAGCTTACGTACCCTTCTTCCCATAACATGCGAACCCCTTCATCTATTTCTGGACTGATCACCGTCATGTATGCCCCACTTTCGAGCAAAAATCGAATTCTTCGCTCGGCAACACGTCCCCCACCAACGATAACGACTTTTTTATCTGTTAAATCAATCATGAAAGGTAGAAAAGCCATTTACCAACATCCTTTTTTATAAACTTGGGTAAACATCTATTTTAGTGACAGCGCCTCATACACACGCTGTTTAAGTCCCTGTTTCATAGTCGGATGATCCCCAAGTTGTCGACAAACGATAATATCCGTCTTCGGATTTGTTCGTTCCCGTGCTTTCTCCTGTATTGAACGCATCAGCAATCCGGTAAACCATAAATAAGGAACAATGAACAGTTTGGAAAACCCTTCTTGCAATGACACATGAAGCTGTTGCTCAAATGAAGGTTCGCATGCGGCCAAAAAGCAATAATCTACTTGTACAGCAGGCATGCTTTTTTGCAAGTTTGTCTTAACCTGGCTGATATCCTTTTTTGTTTGGGGATTGTGACTGCCACGCCCAACAACCAGTATTTTGGAATCCTCCCTAACCGATTGACCTGTTTCCGCAATGCGTTCCAGCAAAATTTGAGTAAAGCGATTCTGCACCCCCAATGGCTGCCCATAGGTAAAGGTGATGAAAGGATACTTTTTCCTGATCTCAGTAAGCTCGGCTGGTATATCTTTGTAATAATGACCAGCACTTAAGAGCAGAACCGGAACCACCGCTATCCTCGATGCTCCATGATCCACGAGTTTTTCTACTCCCTGTTCCATATTTGGCTCCGCGAGTTCCAAGAAGCAAATTTCCTGAAGCGGTACATCCACTTGTTTGATGACGGCTGAAATACAGCTAATCGCCTCAGCAGTCGCTTCAGATATTCGGCTGCCATGGCTGACATACAGTACTCCTTGCATGCATATTCCTCCAATTAACCGATGACCGCAGACACCGAAAATTCATTTTCTACCGACAGTTGTTCAAACCATTGTAGTTGCTCCCGTAGTTTGACCACCTCGCCGATAACAATCATCGCTGGATTTTTAATCGTATTACCCCTTTTTGTAATGTTGCCTAATGTTCCAGTTACCGTTTGCTGCTGTTCTGTTGTTCCACAGTGTATTAATGCAACAGGAGTATCCGCCTGACAGCCATAACGAATCAGTTTACTGCAAATAAGTGGCAGATTCTTGACGCCCATATAGATACAAAGGGTATCCACTCCTTGAGCTAGATGCTCCCAATACTTTTCCGAGGCTTCAAGGCTTTTGTTCACGCCGGAAATAAACGTTACCGATGAGCTGTAATCCCGATGCGTTAATGGAATACCGGCATAAGCTGGTGCCGCTGATCCCGATGTAATCCCCGGGACAATTTCAAAGGCAATTCCATTCGCATGTAAAAACGCTGCTTCCTCCCCGCCTCTGCCAAAAATAAACGGATCTCCACCCTTTAACCGGCTGACAACTTTACCTTGGCTTGAAAATTGATAAAGCAAGTCATTGATCTCCAATTGGGTAAGCGAATGCTGATTAGGCCCTTTTCCGCAATAAACAAGTTCCGCTTCATCTGCAGCATGGGTTAAAAGTTCTGTATTCACTAAACGATCATATAAAGTAACATCTGATTGCTGAAGTGCTTTGATTCCTTTGACTGTAATCAAATCCGGATCACCGGGACCCGCGCCTATCAAGTAAACTTTTCCCATCATGTCCACCGATTCTCCTCCCGTATGTGCTTGAGCAACTTCATTATTCCTTATATTGGTTGGTTGCATGGAAATCACGTCCATCTGTTACTTTATCTACATAACCGGCGCGGATCACATAATCACCAAAATGTTCTCCTTCATAACGATTGTCAGCATAATCAGTTAGGATGGTACGGAGGTTTTCCAAAATTTCTTGCTCCCCGATATTTTCTCGATAAAGACGATTTAAACGGTCGCCGGTAAAACCACCACCAAGGTACATATTATATTTTCCCGGTGCTTTCCCGATAAAGGCGATTTCCGCAAGCGCGGGTCGTGAACAGCCATTGGGACATCCTGACATGCGAATAACAATTTCTTCTTCCCGTAAACCGACCTCATCCAAAATTTCTTCTATCTTCTCAAGCAGAGCAGGCAAATACCGTTCCGACTCAGCCATGGCTAAACCGCATGTTGGGAAAGCAACACATGCCATGGAATTCCGTTTTAATGCAGAGTGTTGTTTTCCATCTGTCAATCCATATTTTTTTACCAGTTCATTGATTTCCTCCAATTTTTCATTCGCGACATTGGCAATAATCAAATTTTGATTTGCAGTAAGCCGGAAATCTCCAGTATGAACTTTAGCAATTTCTCTTAATCCAGTCTTGAGCGCATAATCATCCGTATTCTTCACACGACCATTTTGCAGAAATAACGTTAGGTGCCATTTACCATCACCCTTTACCCAGCCATATCGATCCCCATTACGAGCAAAATGATAAGGATGTGCGGCCTCTAATTCCCAACCGAGACGTTCAGTTAACTCAGTCTTAAACCAATCCAGACCATGGGCGTCGATCGTATACTTGAAACGGGCGTTCTTCCGATTCGAGCGATTACCATAATCTCGTTGAATCGTCATGACTTTCTCCGCTACCTCGATGACATTATCCTTTGAACAAAAGCCAATCACTTTTGCAACCTGTGGATATGTTTCCGGTTCACCATGGGTGCTTCCCATACCACCGCCAACCGCTATATTAAATCCTATTAATTTTCCGTCTCCCAGGATCGCAATCAGTCCGAGATCCTGTGAAAACACATCAATGTCGTTGGATGGTGGAACCGCTAAACCAATTTTAAATTTTCTCGGCAGGTAAAAGCGGCCATACAATGGTTCGATATCCTCTTGCTCTTTGGTATCAACCACTTTCATCTTATCCAGCCAAATCTCGTGGTAAGCGTTTGTTTTTGGTGACAAGTGTTCACTGATTTGTTGGGAAAGCTCGTAAACTTCTTTATGAACTGCAGATTGATACGGATTCGGGTTACACATGACATTCCGGTTAACGTCACCACAAGCAGCCAAGGTATTCATCAATGCCTCATTCACTTCTTTGATCGTCTGCTTTAGGTTCCATTTTAGAATCCCATGCATTTGAAATGATTGCCTTGTCGTTAATTTCAAAGTGTCATCCGCATATTTGGTTGCTAAATCGTCCATAACCAGCCACTGTTCAGGCGTTGCGACACCACCTGGGGCTCGCACACGTAACATGAATTGGTAAGCCGGTTCCAGTTTTTTACGACGTCGTTCATCCCGAATATCCCGGTCATCCTGCTGGTAGCTTCCATGAAACTTTAACAGCTTCGTATCGTCATCCGATATAGCCCCTGTGATTCGATCCGCCAATCCTTGTTGAATCGTCCCCCGTAAATAGTTACTTTCATCCTTTATTCGTTCCAGATCACTCGGTGGCCCATCCTGTTTAAATGAATCATACGCTGCCATCGTCAAGCTCCTTCCCTTTTTGTCTTCTATTTCTTGCTCACTAATAGACATCCCGTTGATACCGTTTCTGCTGTCGCATTTCTTTCAAGTACTGTTCGGCTTCCTCATGCGTCATACCAGCTTCTTGTTCCACAATAGTGATTAGCGTTTGGTGAACATCCTTTGCCATTCGCTTTTCATCACCGCAGACATAAACGTGGGCACCTTCCTCGAGCCATTGATAAAGATCCCGGCTATTTTCCAGCATCATGTTTTGCACATATACTTTTTCCTTGGAATCACGTGAAAATGCGACATCCAATCGGGTTAGGTAACCTTCCTTCAACCAGTTTTGCCATTCGACTTGATAAAGGAAGTCACTAGTAAAATGTTGATCGCCAAAGAATAACCACGTTTTCCCTTTTGCTTCTAACTCTTCTCGTTCTTCCATAAAAGCCCGGTAAGGCGCGACTCCCGTACCAGGTCCAACCATAATCACGGGAACATCTGGATCGGCAGGAAGCTTAAAATTCGGATTATGCTGAATATAAACCGGTAATCGATCACCAGGTTCCAATCGTTCAGCCGTCTGAAGCGAACAGACACCAGCTCGATCGCGATTATGGGCATGATAGCGAACCGTTCCAATCGTTAAGTGAACTTCATCCGGATTTGCTTTATGGCTGCTTGTAATCGAATAAAGTCTTGGTGGTATCTTTCTAAGAATCTGTACAAATTCGCCTGGTGTCAGCTCCCGTGTTGGCGGAAAGTCATTGATCAAATCAAGCAAATCCCTGCCAACAAGATAATCTTTCAACGTTTCCTCCTGCCCTGGTGCAACTAAATCCACCAACTTATCATTTCGGAAAATCTCCGCCGCTTTTTGCATGAGTGGTTTTGTCAGACAGGTAATTTCCAGGTTTTTATGCAATGCATCATAAATCGAACGAATATCACCTTTTTTATTTACCGGTACAGTTTCTTCAGGATCCCAGTTCATCTCGTGGATCAGTTGATTTACCAGAATTGGATCGTTTTCCGGGATGATCCCTACACTATCACCCGGTTCAAAGGAAAAATTAGACCCCTCCAGTGATAATTCCAGATGACGCGTTTCTTTATTTGATCCGCGACCATTCAAATTGAGATTTTCCAAGATTTCTGCCTGAAATGGATTAGTTCTGGAATAGGTTGGCAGATCATGTTCTTGTGTTTGACTCCCCACCTGTTGGGTATGTGCATCGTCCGATTGCGGAACGGCTTTTTTCGCTTCACACACTTTTTCTAATACACCGTTTATCCATTCTTCTGCGGGTTCATCAAAATCAACATCACAATCAACCCGTGGATGAAGTCTTTCCCCACCTAACTCCTCCAACCGTTTATCAAAATCTTTCCCTGTTTGACAGAAAAACTCATAGGACTGATCCCCCAAGGAAAGTACCGAAAAACGCAAATCCTTTAGTTTCGGTGCTTTTCTGCTAAACAAATATTCGTAAAAGGAAACGGCATTATCTGGAGGATCTCCTTCTCCATGCGTGGCTGTCACAATCAGCAAGTCTTGCACATTCTTCAACTTTTTTACTTTAAAGTCATCCAGGGCCGAGCAGGTTACCTTAAAACCCTGCCCCTCTATTTTTTTAGTTAGCTCCTCTGCCAACGTCTGCCCATTACCGGTCTCGGATCCGAATAAAATGGTTACTTCTCTTAAAGCGGGTTGGTCGATATTGGTTGGTGCTTGCTCCTGATTTGGCACCGTCAACCCGTTTTGTACTGTCAGAGAAGCTGCCAAATATCCGCTCAGCCAAACTTTTTGCGTCTCTGTCAAGGTTGGAAGCAGACGTTGCAAAATATCGGTTTGTTCTTGACTAAATGGGCTATTGTTTACTTGTAATTCCAAAACAAATTCACCTCACAATAAACATAATTATATTTATTAAATGTATCGCTTTACTAAGGTTTAAAACAAACAGTGTCATTAGCCATTATATCAATAAGGTTACTGTCCGTTACTGCCTGGCAAATGCAATCCACACTCTGTTTTATTAAATCCTTGCCATCTGCCTGCTCTGGGATCATCAGAATCCGTTACTCGTGACGTACAAGGAATACAACCAATGCTTGGATATCCCTGATCATGTAGTTCATTATATGGCAAATCATTGTTTTTGATATACGCCCATACATCATCCCACGTCCAATGAATAAGCGGGCAAATCTTAATTGACTTGAAACGTTGATCCTTATTCACAAAATCAGTATGTTTACGACTTGCCGACTGCTCCCTGCGAAGACCGGAAATCCATGCAGGAGCGCCTTGTAAAACATCTTCCAGTGGTTTTATTTTCCGAATGAAACAACATTGATCCGGATTTCGTGTCCATAAGGCAGAACCATACTCCGCCGCTTGTTCTTCCAACGTTAGCTCTGGCTTTTTTAATTCAATGCGAAGATCGGGATATTTACCTTTTACCTTATCAATCAAATCATAGGTTTCTTGAAAATGAATCCCTGTATCTAAAAAAACAACGCTTGCATCTTGTTTCACCTTTGAAATTAAATCAATTAATACAATCCCCTCAGCACCAAAGCTACAAGCATAAACAACACCATCTCCGTATGAATCGTAAGCCCATTGTAAGATTGGAGATGCCCCTTGTGTCTCGTCAACCGGGTGAAAATCTTTAAAAGGGTCACCAGGAAAATTGTCGTACGTAATCGGGGACTTTTCCATTTATCATCCCTCCATAATAATTTGAGGTGAAAGTCGTGTATATAACCAGCCCCCCTCCAGCTTTGGAAGAAGAAGGGGGCAGAACTTAAATCCTAACCTAGCTCCCTTCTTATCTTTCAGACTATGTCTGCAGGATTTGGCACAGTGTTTCATACAACCTGTTGCCGAAGCTTCACCGGGCCTTTCCCTCCACCTCTCATGATAAGAAAACTTAAAATCAAACTAACTTTATAGGAATTGTATATTATTGAAAAAATGATGTCAATACTTATTTGAAAAATGGGCTTTAGGACACATAAATGTTTCTTTTTCCAATCTCTGTTCTGTAAAAAATAATGGGGCAGGAAATCCGATCCCCTGTCCCATCTATACTTAGTCTTGCTTGTATCCTAAAACATAAGAAATCTTAGCCGCCCCTTCCATCACTTTTTTTGCTACTTTGTACTTTTGCTTTTCATCATAATGATTTAAAGGAATAACACAAGTAATACAACCAATCACCTTTTGTGTCGAATCAAAAATTGGAGCGGCAGTACCTGATGCACCCGCCAATCGCTCACCTAAAGTAATCATATAGCCTTGTTCGCGTATTAGCTTTATTTCATCACAAATTTGTTCCTGTTCATCAATGTCAACCGCCTCTTTTTCAAAAATCCTCTGAATTTCATCATCATCCAAGTGAGCCAATACGACCTTTCCGCTTGCCGCAATATGGATAGATTGCAACACACCGATTTCCAGAACATATTGCAAAGGATTTTGGCTGTGTACGCCCTCAACAAAGGAAATCTTCCTATGCTGTGGATGATATAGTCCTAAATAGACAGATTCAGTAATCGTGGATGAAATTTCCTCCATGAATGTTCTGGCAACCTGTTTGATTTCTACTTGTGACGATATAATGGAAGCCATTCGAACGAGTTCGGGCCCAATGGTGTATTTTCCGGTTTGGGCGGATATACCTAATATGTTTTCATCTCTTAACGTTTTTAGATTACGATGCAAGGAGCTTACCGGTATTTCCAGATAACGTGCCAGTTCGTTTACTCCCCAGTCTGATTTTTCATCGGTAAATGCTCTGATGATTGCAAAAGCTTTGGAAATGACATTTGGATTAAAACGTGAATTCACCATATCGTACTCCCCCCCCCATATTAATAAATATTATGGGCTAGAAAAAAGGAACTTTCAACCAAATAGTCGTAGTGAACTGACCTGCATCTACTGGCCTCCTTTACCCCTAAATAGCCCCTTCTTCTTTTAATTGATCTATATCTTCTTTGGAAAGACTCATCTCTTGCTGCAAAAATAGTTCAGTGTGTTCTCCCAAAAGTGGGGGATGTTTTTTAATCGAAATTGGCGTTTTAGAAAAAATGACTGGATTTCGCACTAATTTCACCTTACCCAAAGTAGGGTGTGGTATTTCTTCAACCATTTTTCTTGATTGAACTTGCGGATGTTCAAACACCTCTTTTACATTATTGACCGGACCCGAAGGCACTCCTTTTTCCGAAAGTAGTGTAAACCATTCATTTGCATCTTTCCAAACCATTATTTTTTGTATCTTGTCTGTTAATTCTTCCCGATTTTGAATGCGTTTGGCATTTGTTTTAAATTTAGCCTCTTTACTCCATGAAGGCATGCCAAGTATTTCGGAAAACTTCTGAAACTGCCGATCATTCCCGCAGGCCACCATGAGAGGTTTATCCTTGCATTGAAATACCTGATAGGGAACAATATTGTTATGATTGTTCCCTACTCTTTTGGAAACATTCCCCTTCATTAAATAACTACTCGCGACATTTGCTAGAGAGCTAACTTGCACATCCAATAAAGAAATGTCAATCTGTTGACCTTCACCGGTTAAATCTCTAATCCTTATTGCTGAAAGAATACTAATTACTGTATATAATGAGCTCATAATGTCTACTACTGGCAGCCCGACACGTGTTGCTTCTCCATCTGGTTGACCAGTTACATCCATTAAACCGCCAACCGCCTGCAAAACCGGGTCAAAACCAGGTTCTTTAGCAAAAGGACCTGTTTGACCGTATCCAGTGACTGAGCACATAATTATTTTTGGATTGACCTTTTCCAAAGCAGAATACGCTAATCCTAAACGCTCCATCGTACCTGTTTTAAAATTTTCTATTACCACATCAGCATTTTTGACAAGATCTAAAAAAAGTTTTTTTCCCGACGCCTTTTTTAAATTCAATGTAATCGCTCGCTTATTACGGTTTGCCGATAGATAGTATGTACTTTCATTATCAACAAAAGGCCACCAATCACGAATACTATCGGTACCTCCTGGCGCTTCCACGCGAATCACATCGGCTCCTAGATCACCCAGTATCATCGATCCAGCCGGTCCCGCAAAAACCCTCGACAAATCAAGAACCCTTATATCCTCCAACGCTTGCTTCATTGTAAATTCCTCCTTATCTGATTGGGACAGCATATATCTAATGGAATAGTTCAGTTCGACGTTGTCTCTCCCCCTGTCCCACCACACACTCCATGTAAACGTTTTGGCAACAAAGGAAACATTTCTTGTCCACGTCCGACTCTATTGCAAATCACTCGCTAAATGAAACCGCCGTGGAATTTTATGCCGATTTGCATCCTTAATTCCCAATGCATCTTCCGCGATGAGGATTCGTTGAACATTTGGTGCACCTTCGCCCATGTGCAACATATTCGCATAGTTCATATACTTCATGATCGGATACTCGTCAGTCAAGGCATAACCACCAAAAATTTCATAGGCAGCACGAGTTGCTCGTGTTGTAATCTCGGAAGCAAAATATTTGGAATGTGCACTTTCTCGGGTTGCTGATTCACCTTTATCTTTTAAATAAGCACTTTTGTAAACTAGCATGCGAGCCGCTTCGACTTCGACTACCATATCGGCGATCAAGTGCTGAATCATTTGATAGTTTCCGATGGCATTACCCTTAAGTACGCGGGTATTTGCATAATCAATCGACAATTCCAAACACCCTTGCGCAATTCCCAATAGCCTGGCAGGGACTGTTAATCTTCCATAATCCAGTGCATTCATCGCAATTTTAAACCCTTCACCCTCTTTACCAAGCAGATTTTCTTCTGGGATTCGATGATCCTCTAAAAACACTTCACAGCTGCGCATCATATAACCTAAACCGCTCATCTCAATTGGGGTAGCCGAAAACCCTGGGCGGTCGGTTTCAATGATGAATGCGGAAATGCCTCGATGACCTGCATCAGGATTCGTTTTTGCAAATAACACCCCATAATCCGCTTCATTTGCAAATGTAATAAACACCTTTGAACCATTAATCACATATTCGTTACCATCTTTTACAGCAACGGTTTTCATAGAACCTGCTGCATCCGACCCACCACCGGGCTCAGTGAGTGCGAACATACCGATTTTCTCTGCGGCTATCAAACTTGGCACATATTTTTGAATCTGCTCATCTGATCCCCAATTTAAAATAGTAAACGGACAGGTCATGGATTGCATATTGAATGCATATCCAAGCGCTGGGTGAGCCTTAGAAATTTCCTCGCAAATAATCGCTAAATTAACAAAACCCATTTCTGACCCGCCCACTTTTTCAGGAAAACAGGATCCAAAATAACCTTGCTCCCCCATCTTCCGTAAAATTTCTTTTGGAAACCGATGATTTTGTTCAAATTCTCCAATAACAGGTTTGATTTCCCTTTCAGCAAAAACTTTGACTGAATTTTTGATAGCCAAGTTTTCTTCTGTTAGATTAAATTCCATATGTAACCTCTCCTCTTATTAAAATAAAATATTTATTGATCCATCGTAGCCGGTAACCAGGTTGCAATAGATGGAACTAGCATCAGTATAATTAAAATAATTAAATCAGTTACAACAAACCAAAACACACCTTTAAACGTTTCTGTTGTTTTCACCCCTGCTGCACCTGAAGCAACAAATACGTTCATTCCTACAGGCGGTGTTACCAAGCCAATTTCCGCTGCTTTGGTAATTATAATGCCAAACCATATTGGGTTAAACCCGAGTGCTGTAATAATTGGGAACGTTATCGGTACCATTAAAATCAAGATTGCCATTTGATCAAGAAAAAACCCTAATATCAAGTAAACGAGAACAATAATGGCTACGATGAAGTATTTGGAAACCTGTAACCCTTCTACATACGTTACTAAGTTTTGGGTAACTCCGGTAATCGTTAAAAAATAGCCAAATATCATGGCACCGATTACAATTGTCAATATCATTGTTGTTGATTTTATCGTTTCTATTAATACCTTATTACACAATGTAATCGAAAACCTTCGCATCGCAATAGCAATCAAAAAGACAACAAAAGCTCCGACAGCACCTGCTTCGGTTGGGGTTACAATCCCTGTATAAATAGTCCCAATTACAATGGTAATTAATAGTAAAACGGGCCACGTGTTTTTTAAAGATTTAAAACGGGCTTTAATAGGAGTTTTTTCGTATATATTTGGTGCCACATTTGGTTTGAACTTAACCCATATCAAAATTGTTACGATATAACCTAATGCTGTAATAATCCCTGGGATAACGCCTGCAATTAAAAGTGAAGCGACCCCAACCTCTGAGAGAATGCCATACATAATTAGTATGATACTAGGAGGAATGAGTACTGCCAGCGTACCTGAAATGCTAACTACTCCCATTGCAAAAGAAGTACTATATTTATATCGCTTCATCTCAGGATAAGCAGCCGATGCCATCGTAGCGGCAGAAGCAGTACTTGAACCACTTGTCGCCCCCATACCTGCACCAGCAAACACCGTTGCAATACCTAATCCACCCGGTAAATTTCCTAACCATTTATTGGCTGTGTAAAACAAATCCTTCGTTAAGTCACTTACAGTCATAATTGCTGCCATCAAAATAAACATGGGAATCGCACTAAGTACAAAGCTCTCTATACTATCATATGGTGCTGTCTTAATTACTCCGAAAAAAGCTTCCCAGCCACTATTAAGAATTAAACCTATTGAACCAGAAACACCTAATGCAAAAGCAATAGGCATCCCAAATATCAGAAAAATCAACAGTAGAACAATGGGAATAACGACAGTCATAAACCCTCTCCCTCCTTTATGAACTCTTCTTCTTTTTGTTTTCCAAAATGGGCTAAAATAGGTTCCATAAATTCAAGAAGTAATCGTAGTGTGAATAAAAAAGCACCGATGGGAACCCATATATAGGAAAGCCAGATCGGCCAAGGAATAAGACCAGTTCCCACAATATTTTGTATCCAGACCTCATAAGTCATCGACATTCCTTGATATCCAATAGCAAACACAAATGCAGCCTCTAATAACAGATGAATTAAATTAACAACATTGGTAACCTTTTTTGGCAACCTTTCAATTAATAAATCCAATCGGATATGACCGTCGATCTTCATCACATAACTCATACTTAAAAATACGGCTGCGATCATCAAGTATCGTTCGGTAAATTCATATGTACCAATGATCGATTGATTAAGTACATACCGGCTTGTAGCATCTACTGTAATTAATAGCATCATAATAAAGATAGATATTTGCGCGAGAAATAGGGAAAGACGTTCCAGTTTTTCAAACACATGTATTACTTTTTCCATAAATCCACCCCATTTTTTTAATTCACCATTATTAACTACTTGGTAACTTCCTTCCTTATTTCTTTGAATAACCTTACAACCTTTTTCCCAGGATAACCCCTTTCTTCCAAATCATTGGCCCAACTATTCCAGACAGATTCGATCTCCCGGTTAAGTGTGGACAAAGTCTCATCGTCAAGTTCGTACATCTCCATACCATCTTGTTCAAATTCCTTTATTAATTCTTCAACATGGTCATCTAAGTATGAAGAAAAGTGTTCAATCGTCTCTTCTCCCGCTTGATTCATCGCCTGCTGAACATCTCTCGGAAGATCTTTGTAAACCCTTTCATTAATGGAATAAGTAGCGACAAAGCTTCCCATATTTGCATTTGTAGTTGAATATTTTGCTGCTGTCTGTAATTGGTAAGGTTTGTAACTTGTTACCGCAATTGCAGCCCCGTCAATTGTTCCCCTTTCCATTGCCGTAAAAATTTCTGGAGCGGCCATTGATACCGGAGATGCCCCTAATGCATCAATTCCAATCTCCAATGGGCCAACAGGCGCTCGTAGCTTTAGTCCTTGTAAATCTTCCAGGCCCGTAATCTTCTTTTTGGCAGTTACAATTTGATAATGGGGCAATGTAACCGCAAACATTGGACGAACGCCATTTTTCAAATACTCTTCGTCCAGCAAAAATTTATTAACAAGCTTCCAATATATTTGGGAACCTTCCTTTGATGAAGGGATCGCTCCCGGAAGTGTTGCAACCTCGGACAAGGGCATTTTTTCGGTAGCGTAAGAAGTGTATGCAATATCTACGGTGCTGGAATTCGCTAATTCTAATAAACTAGTTGCCTTCCCAAGCTGTTCCGAGGGAAAATATTGAAACTTTATTTGCCCATTAGTAAGCTCTTCCACACGATCCATCCAGTACACAATTCCCTCTTGAGAAATAAAATTTGTAGGTGGCACTGAGTCGGCAACCTTTAACGTAATAACGTTATCTTGATCTGCTTTCGCCACACTTTGGTCAACGTTATTACAACTTCCCATGAAACAAATTAAACCAAGTAAACCTGCATAGATAAAAATTTTCCGTATCACTACCGTCCCCCCTGTAAAAAATGAAATTCTAAACAATCGTTCCCCGCTTTTTCAATTAGCCTCCGTCGGCAAACGCTTACATATATGTCATCTAAGCGTATGCTATTCCGTTAAATTGAATATAACATATTTCCGATAATTACGTCAATACAAATTAATGTCAATTTTCCATAACTGGTTAGTCCAATAATTAGAATAATTTAATAGATTTCAAGCATCACGTCATTGCTTTTTCGGCAAGAAATATGTAATATATCAAATGAAGACGTTCGATTCTTCTGTTCACCCACGAGAACTGCAATTAGTATCAATAAAGAAGAGCATACTTAAACGGGCATGCTCTTCTTCGGCAAATCAGCTATAATGCTATTTATATACAATATTATGGTCATGTCGTGCCGTGTTCGTAATGGTTAATATATCGTGACTTAATTACTTCAGATTTTCAAAAAATCCCCTTGCACATTAACTTATTTTAATCCCCTTTTCGGTCGCTGTAATTACTTGATCAGCCATGTTAATGAATAGTCCAGTTTCCACCACGCCAGTCAGTGCTTTTAATTGATTATGTAGTTGCCCCGGCCGGTCGATTTCATTAAAAGCACAATCCAAAATATAATTGCCATTGTCAGAAACAAATATATCATTACCCAATTTACGTAATTGTGGTTTTCCACCAAGATTAGCTATTTCTTTGGCTACCATTTCCCAGCCAAAAGGGACGACTTCAATTGGTAAGGGAAACTTTCCGAGACGTGTGACTTGTTTGGATTCGTCTACAATAATGAGTAGCTGTTTCGCCCTGGCATCAACAATTTTCTCCCGTAAAAGTGAACCGCCCCCGCCTTTTATCAGATTAAGATTTTCATCCACTTCATCGGCACCGTCAATGGCTAAATCAATCCGGTCGATTTCGGCAAAACTTGTCAACGGAATCCCATATGCTTTCGCCAATTTTTCGGTTTTTGTTGATGTTGGTATTCCTTTCATTGTTAACCCCTCTTGCACACGCTCACCAAGCTTTTTCAACATCCAATTAACCGTAGATCCGGAGCCCAGACCAACTGTCATTCCGTCTTTAATGTACGTCACGGCTTTTTCTCCAACGTGCATTTTATGAAGATCGGTCTGATTCATAGTCACATGTCTCCTCCTAACCGTTTTTATGGTCAAACATGGACACAAATGCATGCCGAAACGCTTCCACATCCGCATCCACACATACTTGCACATTCCCGTCATCTGTGAAATTGGTTACCGTGCATCCAGCGGCAGGCCCATCTGTTGCGACATCAATTGATGCGCGTCTTACTCGGAAAAGTTCAGGTCGGGTTAAATAAATAATCGTACATAAATCATGAATAGCTATTGCCTTATCAGAATAGGTATTTTTATAGAATTGAAGCATATCGTAAACCATCTCACCAATTTTGCCCTGTTCTTTCACTTTCTTAACATCCTCATATGATACACTGGTTAACTGGGTCACATCAAGTCCACACATAACAATATTCATATCTGATTCAAAAACAATCTTTGCAGCATGTGGATCAGCAAATATATTAAATTCGGCGACAGGGGTTGCATTCCCTCCTACTGCTGCACCACCCATTAAAACGATTTGTTCAATGTTCTCAAGTGCCTCTGGGAACGTTTTGAATAGGAGAGCAATGTTGGTCAGCGGTCCAATTGGCACCAGTGTTACCGAATCAGCCGAGTGCATAATATAATTTCTTAACTCGACGACCGCATTCTCCTCAGAAAGTAGCGAGGTATTCGGCTCAGCTGTAAATTGGTATTCACCGATACCACTCGTTCCATGAACATGGGAAGCTGTTTCCTGCTTGCGTAAAAGCGGCCCGGCAGAACCTTTGGCAATTGGGACATTTTTCTCCAAAAAAGTAAGCAAGTCAACAGCATTTTTTGTCGTATTTTCAATTCCTACATTTCCGCCAACAGTAGTTATTAATTTCACGTCCAATTCATCGGAAAACGTAGCGGCTGTAATTGCTACCACGTCATCAATGCCCGGATCCGTATCAATAATAATTGGTTTCATCATGATCATCTCCTTGTTTTATGTAAATTGTTTCATAAACTTTACGATCCCATTATAAACAAAATAAAACAAAACCCCAATTTTCATGATTTTATTTTGGAAACTTCTATAATAAAAAACGGGACAAGATGCCTGCCTGGGATTACACTCATTTGGTTCAATACATAATGTCCTTCTATGGTTAGTAATACTACGCATACATCGTGTTTCTTTCCCGACTTGGCTTCTTGAATCTCTCCCGACCTCGGGGCATTCTCTCACGACTTCGCGTGCCTCCCTCCCGATCTCAAAGCGTTCCCTCCCGACTTGGTGTGCATCTCTCCCAGCTCCAATGCGTTCTCTCCCAGGTAAATCGATAAAAAAGCTGCAAATCCCGAAATTGGGACTCGCAGCTTTTCATTACCTTATCCTCTATTTTTCAAAAAGTCCTGCTTCCTGATCTTCCACTGCCATCTTTCGCACCTCAAAATGTTTCTTCTTCCCTGTTGCGGTGTATGGCAAATCATCAATAAACCGGTAATAACGCGGCTTTTTATAATCAGCCAACATCGGGTGCTCTGCACAGTACCGGTTTAGTTCTTCAGTAGTTAGTGATGGATCTGCCTTAATAATGTAAGCTACGGTTGACTCACCCCTTAATTCATCGGGAACGCTCACGAGCACAGATTCTTGCACTTTTGGATGTTCATTGAGAATCTCTTCTACCTGTACCGGATGAATATTCTCGCCTGAGGAGACGATCATATCATTTTTGCGGCCAACGATAGTAACAAACTCATTTTCATCCCATGTTGCCAAATCGCCTATATAAAGCCAGCCTTTATGAAATACCCGCCTGCTTTCTTCCTCTTTATTAACATAGGCATACGCAGTTTTTCCGGGCGCACGAACAATAACCTCTCCAACCTCCTGATTATCTCTGGCTACTACATCATCCGGATCAGCTTTTCGATCAGGATAAATTTTTACCACGGCAACATCATCATCGGTACAGGCTCGTCCCGCTGAACCGGCCATCTCCGGCAAATCATATGGACGAAGGAACGTATTCCAGAATGCCTCTGTAGTTCCATAGCCATTATAAATATTTGGGGTAAGTGTCTCCTGATAGTTGATGCACTCTTCTCTTCCCAGCGGCGCCCCCATTGTAACGATTCCCTTCAATTTTGATAAATCGACCGGATGTTTCTTCTGTTGTTCATACAGCATTTTCAACATCGGTGGTGCACCAATCAAAAAGGTTAATCCATATTTTTCGACGTACTTTAAACAAGTTTTTGGATGAAAATTGCGCAGTATGACAATTTCTCCGCCAACATAGAGTGTGGGATTTGGACCGCCTGAATGGAGCCCGCCACGATGGAACCACGGACTCATATTCATTGTTTTATCTGTAGGAGTTAGTGGAAAATGCATGGCCACATCATGTGCGGAGAGAATATCATTAATGTTATTTAAGGGAACCCCTTTTGGCATTCCTGTTGTTCCCGAGGTATAAAGACGTGTATTTTCATCATAAATATGCATTGGATGTGTAATGTCCGGGTCTTCAACTGATTGATTTTGCACATAATCTTCAAACGTGACCTGGCCTTCTGGTGCTTTTTCTTCGCCTGTCATGTCAACCATCACTACCCGGCTTGGCTGGTGATTTGCCATAGCCAGTGCCTGTTCCGCCGTTTCTTTTATTTCTGCATCATAAATAAAAACAACAGGTTTACTGTCATCAATAATATAGGCTGTTTCCCCAGGTGATAGCCGGAAATTGATTGGACTATTGATGGCGCCAATCTTCTGCGGTGCCAGAAAACTAAAAACAAATTCTGCCGAGTTCAGCAGCTGATACATCACAACATCACTTTTACCAACACCATCTTCCAACAAGGCATGGGCTAGCCGATTCACATCCTGATTCAATTCCGCATAGGTCCATGTCCGGTCCGTTGACGTACATGTCATGGCAGGTTTATGCGCAAACCGGTGCACATTTCTTAAAAATCCATTCAGATAAGTAAATTCATACTCAAATGTTTCTTTAAACATTTGAACATCATACGTATACTGCTCCATGTTTCCCAATCCTTCCATATTTGATATGATTTTACTTACGATTATATCCCCTAACAACAAAAGACATACCAGCTAGTGGCATCTCTTTATTGTAGGTTCTAACTATTGGTTAAATATAGGCCACTTCTCGATCAATTCATTCCAAAGCTGTGGGTGACGCCTTTTCAGGTTAAATGGCTTCCCATCATTATCGGTGTATGCATGTACGGTCTCACCAATTTCTGCAAGTTCCCCACTCTTATTGAATACTTGATATGAAATTGCCAATCTTGTCCGCGAGAAATTCGTCAATGATGCGCGAACAGTGATTGGCTCTCCAGGACGCACCATTTTTTTGTAATCACAATCCGCATGTAAACAAACAAGGGCAATCCCCTTCCCATGAAAGGTCTCCATATATGGGAATCCATATTCTGCAAAAAAATGCATGCGCGCATTTGTAAACCAGTCGAATGTTCTGGCATAATAGGAGATTCCCGCCGGATCACTATCCCCCCATGTCACTGTCATTTTCATATCCGCTTTTGGGTATGTATTGGCCACAGGATCACACTTCCTTTCCGTATTAAATTGTTTGGATGTAAAGAATCCATTTATATAATGGGTTTCTTTTTATTTAAGAAATTGTATGCCTCGTACGTTCAAAAGTCAAAAGATGGGCTTATATGTCTCATAAATAAAGAAACCTAAACCACAAAAACGGCATATACCATGTATTAAAATGCTCTTCATATTCCAATTGGATAATAGGTAGCATTAATTTTTGCAAAAATTTACGAATAATGGGTTAATCCAGTAAGCATATTGCTTTTGGATTTGGGAAAATTATATGCAGATTGGGAAAATAAAACGAGAAAATTTACAGATGAGCAACTGGATTGTCCAGTATTAAAATTGAACTGTCTCATTATTTTTGGCGGTGTTGAAATCAAAAGTTAGCGTAGACAAACAGCTACTATCAGATATATATCCTTCTGTTTCATACCGAATGATTCTTCCAATAATGCTGCAGCGTTTGGTGGAAAAGGATCCCTTCCCTTCCCGAGAAAAAGCAACTATTCAGGAATCCAGGTGAATATTTCAAATTAAATTTTCGAATTGTATGGACTCTTTTGTTTTTAAGATGTATAATATGTAACATTCTATCAATTCCTACATTTCCAGAGTAGGAAAGATTATGATAGTTTGGCAGACTAGTTTTCATAGACACAACACCTGAACACATGAAACATTATACATCACGGAAAGGGGGATATATTACATCATGAAAACTATTAACGCTATCAGTAATTTTGCCAATAAGTACTTTGCGATCATCACGATCATCATTGCCATTGTGGCTTTTAATTTACCAAATCAGTTTATCTGGCTAAATTCCTATATTAATATTTTGTTAGGAATTGTCATGTTCGGCATGGGACTGAATATGAAACCAGTTGATTTTAAAATGGTTCTAACCAAACCGCTGCCTGTCATTATTGGTGTTCTTATCCAATTCACCGTTATGCCTCTCACCGCTTATGGCATTGCGACTTTATTACATCTGCCGCCAACATTGGCTGCCGGAATTATTTTAGTTGGTTGTGTACCTGGTGGGACTGCTTCGAATGTGATGGTTTATTTAGCAAAAGGAAACGTAGCTTTATCTGTGACAATGACATCTGTATCAACCATGCTCGCACCGATACTAACGCCAACACTTCTTTATTTACTTGCTGGACAATGGATGCCGGTTAATCCGTTTGCCATGTTCTTGTCAATTATTCAAGTAATTATTATCCCGATTGTTTTGGGATTAATTATCCAAAAATTCTTTCCTAATATAGTGGAAAAAGGTACACAAGCCTTGCCTGCTATTTCAGTTATTGCAATCTCTGGTGTAGTTGCTGCGGTAGTATCTGGAAATACAGATAGCATTGCATCTTCAGGAATGCTGATATTTTTAACGGTCATCTTACATAACCTTTCCGGCTTATTGCTTGGCTACCTAATCGCAATGGCTTTACGATTAAATGTGGATACAAGGCGAGCGATTTCCATTGAAGTTGGCATTCAAAATGCTGGATTAGGCGTATCGCTTGCCAATACTCATTTTGCTGCACAGCCGTTGACTGCATTGCCCGGTGCAGTTGCCGTTGTGACGCATATCATTAACGGATCCATTTTGGCCACGATTTGGTCGAGGATGCCCGTTGGGAAAAAGCAGCGTGAAGTGGAGCAGGCGAAACAAGTTGCGGAGCATGTGTGATTATCCTTCTTAGGCTAACCTCATGTTATTTCAAATAAAGGCTAAGGTATTTTAACGGTTTATCTATAGTAGTACAAACGACCATCTTTTGATATAGATGGTCGTTTATGTTAAAAGGTAAAATAATAAAGTTTGTATACCATGTACTTGTTAAATGAAGGTTGATAGAGCATGTTAAATTAGGAAGTAATGCACCACATGAAAGTAAAAATGGAAATAGATAACTTATTCACGCCCCTGCCGTCATCTTTTTCAAGTACCAATCTACCGAACTACTGTTGGACCAACTAACAATTTTGGATTTGTTCCAAGCATCAACTGACACATAACGTAATAACTTATCTGTTTATAAGAAGATAACAATTGCTTCAGATCGTGTACCATTTTATCTTGCTTTAATTTTTCAATCTCTTGTTGGTAAACTGATAAAATATATTCATCTTGTAAAACAGGCTGAAATTTATCCGGGTTTTCATCCATCAGTAGACAGCCCATATATTGGTATCCAAATTGAAGCTGACGTGTCAGATAAATCATATGCATAACTTTTTTATAAATTATCGGTTCGTTTTTTCTAAAAGCTTCAATTGATTGCTGTGCATCTAACAGTTCATGAATGCTTGAATTTACAAGCATATCTTATCTCCCCTTATAAAATTGGTTTTTCCAGGGTAAGCCTGGATAAAAGTTGTTTATTTTGCTCCCGTTTTTCTTTACGCATTTTTGCTCGTTTTTCGCCTGTTTGAAATAGAAACCTTTCTTCGTCTGTCTCCGGGATGACCTTTGGAACTTCAATCGGCCTTTTCTCATCACCCAACGCAACAAATGTCAAAAAGGCGGTTGCAGCAATTCTGCGATCGGCGGTTACCATATCTTCCGCAATCACTTTGCAAAATATCTCCATCGAACTCTTGCCTGTATAGGTAACACATGATTCGATACATACCGAATCGGATTGACGAATGGGTTCCAAAAAATTCACTGCGTCCGTCGATGCCGTAACACATTCTGGTACTCTTGCATGACGGCGTGCGGAAAGAGTTGCACAGGCGTCAAGTTTTTTCATTAATACACCGCCAAATAAGGTATGATAATTATTCAAATCATTAATCAATACTTGGTCGGTTTGAACAACACGTGTATCTTTAATTTTTTTTGGTTCCATATATCTCTCACCTTATCTTTTACGATCATATAGACTGTTTAAAATAGGACAATAGGTTTCGTTCTTTAAAACCGGTACGTCAAATATTATATTCCGGGTTCTTCTAGCTGTAAAATGCCAGTTTGACATGGGGATGATAACAAAATATCATGGAAACGCTTTGTTTCTTAAACGAAGAAAAGGACACCAATTCTACATGGAATCCTTTCTCAGGCAAGCCAATCAGTCGTCTATCGTTAATTTCTCTTTCGCAAAACGAATAAATTCCTTATTAATCTGGGGCAAATAATTATCCCCTTTCCATATAATTGCCAGATTCCAATCAATTGTTGGATCAGTCACCGGAATGGTTTGTATTTCACTGGTCAACTCCATACTAGTAGATTCTGGCAAAAGGGTAATACCTAAACCAGAAGCAACCATATCCTCAATAAAGTCGAGTTGAGACGTTTCGGATATCACCTTTGGCTCAAAACCAGCCTCCTGGCAAGCTTCCAGTACTACGTTTCGCAATGAAAAATCTTGATTGAACAAAATAAATGTCTCATCTTTTAACTTTTCTAAGGAAATTTCCGATGCCTCCGATAATGGATGAGAAGAAGGCATCACGACATTCAAACTTTCATTAACAAAAGTGAAATAATCTATTCCATCATTTTTTGTTGGCAGTACCATCACGCCAAAATCCAACTGATCATACATAACTTTCTCTTCAATTCGTCTGGAACCGTCCTCTTCCAGTTGAAATGTAACCTCTGGATACTCATGATGAAAAGAGCCTATTAATTGGGAGAAAAAGGAGGAATTCGTAACTGTAGGCAGCCCAATCCTAATGTGACCTTTTTTCAATGTCTGCAGATTGCCAAGTTCCGTTTGCAAATCCCGGAATTGCTTCTCAATTTCCTTTGCATATTTGTATAAAACCCAACCACCATCCGTGACAATCAATTCCTTCCGTGATCGTATGAATAATGGCGTTCCGATTTCATTCTCCAATGACTTAATAATTCTGCTTAACGCCGGCTGGGTAATATACAAATTTTCCGCGGCATGCGTAAAGCTTCTTGTATGTATCACTTCCAAAAAATATTGCAGATGCTTGATTTCCATCGTACCCACCTCCATTTTATAAGACATGAACGCCACAATAGCTTATCTGAGTTTTCTCACTAGATGAAAATAGCATCAAGTATCATGCGAATGTGTCTCTCCCTTATTATTGCTATAATGTTACATACATTATCAAATCTTTTTTTAAAAAGAAAACGATAAGGGCTGTAATAAAAGGTGAAATAATAAAGTGATCAACATTCATTTAACAAGTACATGGTACACCAATTATAGAGCATGTTATATTAGGAGTGATGCACCACATGGGAGGAGTAAAAAAATGGAAATAGATAATTTATTCACGCCCCTCCCTCCATCCTTCTACCAGCAACCTACCCTTAAACTGGCAAAAGCATTGCTTGGATGTCTACTTGTTCATGAAACAGAAGATGGAACCGCTTCAGGGGTCATTGTTGAAACTGAAGCCTATCTTGGTTCAACTGACCGGGCCGCACATAGTTATCAAAATCGCAGAACGAAGCGGACGGAAGTTATGTTTGGCAGCGCTGGGCTAGCATACACACATACGATGCATACCCACTGCCTGATTAACGTGGTTAGCGGCGGAGAAGGGGCACCGGAATCTGTCCTGATCCGGGCTGTGGAGCCGTACAGTGGCATTGATCTGATGCTAAAAAGAAGACCTGTAGAAAAAATGCAAAACTTGACGAGCGGCCCGGGTAAACTGACGAAAGCATTGGGAATTAGCATGAAGGATTACGGGAGAACACTATATGAACCACCACTTTTCATCGCCAAAGGTATAGCACCATCACGGATTACCCAAGGAAAACGAATTGGAATTGGTAATGCAGGTGAAGCAAAAGATTATCCACTTCGTTTCTGGATACCTGGGAATAGGTATGTTTCCAGGTGAGAGGGACAGGAAGCTTATCCTCATGTTCCGATTATCTAGGGAAAGCTTCCTATTCTCTACTTATTGAAATACATACATTCACGAATGCCTTTATTACGAAATAATGATTCGTTACCAAATTAACTTTAAATACTCTTAAGTCAGGACATAGCTTTTAACAGCGTCCCTTTTCCCTGCATTTTCATCAGTCCACTCACCCATCAACGGATTCAACTTCTTACTCAAGTTCTCTATATCCTTCGAGAATACTCTGTCCATTGTTATACTTGGAACCACTTCACGAATTTGTTCCAATTTCTTAAACAATTTAGGTGAGATATTTTTCGTTCCCCTATGTTCCACCGCTTGAAGAGCGCAAATACATTCAATTGCTAAAACACGACGTGCGTTTTGTACAATCATCGAAGCATGTCTGGATCCAATTGTCCCCATGCTTACATGATCTTCCTGATTGGCTGATGATGGAATAGAATCAACACTTGCCGGATGTGCTAACGTTTTATTTTCGGATACAAGCGATGCAGCCGCATATTGCATAATCATGGCACCTGACTGAAGCCCCGGGTGTGAACTAAGAAATGGTGGTAAATCATTTAATTGCGGATTAACTAATCGTTCAATACGTCTCTCAGATATATTTGCTAATTCAGCCACTGCGATCTTTAGGAAATCCATAGCTAAAGCAATTGGTTGGCCATGGAAATTCCCCCCTGATATAACAACTTCTCCTCCATCAAAAATAAGTGGGTTATCCGTAGCAGCATTTGCTTCGATCTCCAGTTTCTCCTTCACATAATCCAGCGCTTGCCACGATGCTCCATGTACTTGCGGAATGCAACGTAATGAATACGCATCTTGTACCCGCTTTTCTCCTTGACGGGTAGTCAGCTGGCTTCCTTGTAACCAATCCGTTAATCTGCTGGCTACAGTAATTTGTTGTGGATAACCTCTTACTTCATGAACAGCAGGATTAAACGCATCAATAATTCCTTCCAACCCCTCTATGGTCATTGCCGCAATCCATTCGCTGTCATAAGCAAGCTGCTCGGCTTCTATATAATTCACAACCCCCATGGCTACCATTGCTTGTGTACCATTTATCAGCGCCAGCCCCTCTTTCGCTTGTAACACAATTGGCTGAATGCCTTTTTCATTTAAAACAGCCGCTGCATCAACAGGTGCCCCAGATTCATTAAAGACTTTACCCTCACCAATTAAAACGAGTGTAAGGTGAGCCAGTGGAGCCAAATCACCGGAAGCCCCCAAGGAGCCTTGTTGCGGAATAACAGGATGTACCCGTTTATTAATCAACTCAGCCAAGGTTTCCACTACAACTGGACGTATACCTGAAAATCCTTTTAATAATGCATTTAAGCGCAGTACCATCATAGCTCTTGAAACAATTTCCGGAAAAGGATCACCAATACCACAGGCATGTGAATGAATTAAATTTAGTTGTAAATCTTCTACATCTTCTTGCTTAATCATCACATCACTAAATTTGCCAAAACCTGTAGTGATCCCATATACAGTCTTTTTATCAGAAACTATTTGCTCTACAGCAGATCTGCTATTGCTAACCTTATGCATACTTTCATTTGAAATAGATACATCTTCTTGATTGATAAGAATTTCCTTTAATTGCTCAATGGTTAATGTTTCACCGGTTAATTTAATCATGATGGGCTCCTCCCTCTCTATCATTACATTTTTTTAAACTTTTAATAACAAAAAGGAGGTGACCATGGCATCACAAAATAAGCCATCATCACCCCCTAACAACTCGTTACTATAGGTCATGACATATAATTATTAGATATGGTTAATTCCCAAACCGAGTGCCTCATGCTCCAAACCTTTTACTGGAGCACCAATGGTTCCATAAAATGCAACTGCAATCCATTCACCCTCAATTTCGTTTGGATATGGTCTTGAGCGAACGATAGCAAAACGAAGTCCCACTGTTCGCATCATATCACCGATTGCAAGCTGTCCTCTTGTTACACCTTCCAGCGCTTCCATGATTGCATGATACAACGCATGTGTCTCGCGGTATACCTCTTCCTGAATTAAACCATTTCTTTTTACCGCTGTTTCAACAGCCGAAATAACCTTTTGCATATTCATCGATCCAACTTTTCCCAGACATATACTGATATCTTTTTCATCCAATACTAAGGGCATTGGTTCATTCTCATCCAGCATTGCCAATAATGCTGCTATTTTTCCTATAGAGGGCTTCCTCATGTAAGCGTTCTCCTTTTATAATCAGAAAACTAATAGCTAATAACTATTATATTCAAATATTATACTCCATTTGTTGTATTATGAAGAATAATCTGAACATTAGACTGAAATATAGACTTTTCTCTCTTCTAATCCAATTTTGATAAGTTCTCTTCCATCCAGCTATAAAATTGGACCAACCTACTTTCCAATTTCGTTAATCATAGTTTTCATAAACTTACATCCATACTTTCATCTTCGTTCTTTTTTTCGTTAGCTTGTTTTTTCTTATATACAATTGAAAAACCAAACAAAGAGAAAATAATGGATATAACAGGAACACAATAGTTTAATACAGCATAGGGAGCATAAGCCCATGCGCTTATACCCAAGGTACTCATAACGAATATTGCATCTGTACTCCACGGTACTAATGGTGAAGTAACTGTTCCACCGTCTTCAAGGGCCCGGGATAAATTTTTCGGATCTAACCTCTTTTCCATATATGAGCTTGCATACATTCTACCTGGAATAATGATGGATATATATTGTTCTGCTGTAATGACATTCATGAAAAAAGAAGTAACAACAGTGGTTGCGCATAAAGTTCTTGCCGTTTTAGCCACTTTCAAAATTTGTTCGACAATAGTTGATAACATACCTGTGCTCTCCATAAATCCGCCAAATATCATCGCAACCATTGCTAACGATACAGTGTACATCATGGAATCCAATCCACCTTGATTTAATAGGTTATTCACTGTCTCGTTTTGCGTTTCAATTTCATAGCCGCCTTGTAACGCATTCACTGCTTCTCCAACAGAACCACCTTGGACAAAAATATCCACCAGAAATCCCAAAATAATACCCACCGTTAATGCAGGAAGTGCAGGTACTTTTTTAAATACTAGAAGTATCACCGCTAGTGGTATAAGTAACAGCCAAGGAGAGATCACAAAATTATCTTGCAGGCTTATCATTACACCATCAATTACGTGAGTATCAACCGCATTTCCCGCAAATTTCATTCCCATTATTACATAGACAATCAGCGCAATAATGTATGCCGGAATTGTGGTGTACAGCATATGTTTAATATGCTGCGACAAGGTTGTACCCGCAATTCCGGATGCAAGAACTGTCGTATCCGAAAGCGGTGACATTTTATCCCCAAAAAACGCACCCGAAACAATCGCCCCAACAATCATGGCTGGAGGAATACCCATACTGATACCAATTCCCATTCCCGCCACACCAATTGTTCCAATCGTCGACCATGAACTCCCAATCATTACTGTTACGACGGAACTAATAATTAGCATAGCAGGTAAAAAGAAGGATGGTGTGATGATTTTCAAACCATAATAAATCATTGTTGTCACAATTCCTCCACCAATCCAGGCACTAATGATCAGACCGACCAAAATTAAAATTACTACTGCAGGTAAAACCTTGGTAATGCCTTGATAAATGAACTTTTCCAACTCTATCCAAGAATACCCACACAACCAGGCAATGAATCCAGCAGTAATTGCCCCAAATAGGATTGGGATATGTGGATCCCCATCAAATACAATAATCACAAATGTCATTGCGATAATCATGACAAGAAAGGGGATAATAGCCAAGCCGAACGAAATTTTCTTTTCAGTTTTATCCATATATATAACCATTCCTTTCGCTTGCTGCTCCCTACTACGAGTAAATCAATCTAAACTTACTATCTATCCCCTTGTATATTTAAACTACTAACGGCTTTTTTCCATCAACCACTTCCCTACCTTCCTTAATCACCGTATCAATATGATTCATCCCATACTGATACGACAACATGTAATAATTTCCCACATCAAAAATAGCAATATCCGCTTTTTTCCCAACTTCCAAGCTACCAACTACATCCGCACGATTGATAGCGTGTGCGGCATTGATGGTTGTTGCCGTTAATACCTCTTCCGGTGTCATTCCCATTTTTAAACAGCCTAAATTCATAATAAATTGCAGCGACAAGGTTGGTGATGAGCCGGGATTGGCATCGGTAGAAAGAGCTACAGGCACCCCTTGATCAATCATTTTTCGTGCTTGGGCAAATTCGGCCATTAAAAAGAATGCCGTTCCAGGAAGTAGTACACCAATCACATCCTTTTCAGCCATTTGTTGAATGCCTTTTTCAGAGGCTTTTAGTAAATGATCGGCGGAAATCGCCCCGACTTCAGCTGCGAGTTCTGCGCCTCCATACGGTTCAATTTCATCCGCATGAATTTTTGGAATCAGTCCATATTCTTTACCGGCTTCCAAAATTCGTCTTGATTGATCCGGAGTGAAAACACCACGTTCACAAAACACATCATTGAACACAGCCAATTTTTCTTCGGCAACTTTAGGAATCATCTCCTGAATAACCCGTTCTACAAAAACTTCTGGATTATGCTTCTCTTCCAGGGGAACAGCGTGTGCACCCATAAATGTTGAAACAATATCAATCACATGATTATCATTCAATTTTTTGGCAACCTCAAGCTGTTTTCGCTCATCATCCCATGATAAGCCATAGCCACTTTTTGCCTCTACTGTAGTTACCCCATGTTCCAACATCGTGTTGAGCCTTTTTTGGGATTCATCATATAATTGATCAAAGTCAGCCGCTTTTGTCGCACGGGTTGTCGCATGAATACCCCCACCAGCATTCATAATTTCCATATACGTTTTCCCTTTCAACCGCATAGCATACTCATTCTCTCTCGTTCCTGCATGCACCAGATGAGTATGCGGATCAATTAATCCAGGGGTGACCAGCTTATTTGTTGCATCAATATGTTTGGCCTGGGCAACCTCATTTGGAAATTTTCCTCTGATCTCTTGTGTCGTGCCAACCGCTTTGATTGTGCCGTCCTGGATAAGAACGGCACCATCTTCAATAATATCAAGATCTCGCATAGCACTTTTCTTCGCTGGATTATCGGAGTGACCTTTCATCGTAATAACCTGTGCTCCATGTTTAATAAATAACGCTTGTGACATACTATTTCTCTCCCTTAAGCATTGGGATTTGAACCCCTTTTTCTCGTGCTGTTTTCTCAGCAAGTTCATAACCTGCGTCCACATGCCTTGCGATTCCCATTCCCGGATCAGTAGTTAGTACTCGTTCCAACCGCTCTTCTGCATCCTTGGTACCATCCGCAACGATCACCATTCCGGCATGTAGTGAATAACCCATTCCAACACCGCCACCATGATGGACACTGACCCAGCTCGCGCCACCAACACTATTAATCAAGGCATTTAAGATTGGCCAGTCGGCAACAGCATCGCTTCCATCTTTCATACCTTCCGTTTCCCGATTTGGCGATGCTACGGAACCGGAATCCAAATGGTCACGTCCAATGACAATCGGTGCCTTGATTTCCCCACTTGCAACCAGATCATTAATGATTTTGCCAAACCGGGCACGCTCGCCATATCCCAGCCAGCAAATACGTGATGGCAGTCCTTGAAAACTGATTTTTTCCTGAGCCATTTTGATCCATTTACAAAGCGATTCATTTTCGCTAAATTCCCGCAAAATTACTTCATCCGTTTTATAAATATCTTCCGGATCACCAGATAACGCCACCCAGCGGAATGGTCCTTTACCCTCACAAAATTGTGGCCGGATATAGGCAGGTACAAATCCCGGAAAATCAAACGCATTGGCCACCCCTTCATCTTTTGCAACCTGGCGAATATTGTTACCATAATCAAACGTAATGGCACCAGCCTGTTGCATCCGTAACATCGCCTCTACATGCCGGGCGATACTTTGCCTTGAACGTGCAGTATAGGTATCGGGATCACTGTTTCTTAGCTGATTGGCCTTTTTCAAGCTCATTCCAACTGGTACATAGCCATTTTTCGGATCGTGGGCAGATGTCTGGTCCGTCAATACATCTGGGACAAAACCTTTTTCCAACATTTGTGGTAAAATTTCCGCCGCATTACCAAGCAAACCAATCGACAAGGCCTCTCCTTTATCCCTTGCTTCTATAGCCTTTTGAATCGCGTCTTCCAAATCACTTGCTTGTGTATCCAAATATTTTGTTTCCAACCGACGATCAATGCGATGCTGGTCTACTTCAATACAAATAGCAACCCCTTCGTTTAAAGTAACGGCTAAAGGCTGGGCGCCACCCATGCCACCTAATCCAGCGGTAACGGTAATCGTTCCTTTTAAATTGCCATTAAAATGTTGCCGTCCACATTCCGCAAACGTTTCATACGTTCCTTGAACAATCCCCTGACTGCCGATATAAATCCAGCTGCCTGCAGTCATTTGCCCATACATCATCAAGCCTCTTTGATCCAATTCGTTAAAATGATCCCAATTGGCCCAGGCAGGCACAAGATTAGAGTTTGCAATTAACACTTTTGGTGCGTTTTTATGCGAACGAAATACCGCGACTGGTTTTCCCGATTGAATAAGCAATGTTTCATCCTCTTCCAATTGCTTTAATTCCTTTACAATCGCCTCATAGCATTCCCAATTTCTTGCGGCCTTTCCAATTCCGCCGTACACGACCAATTCATCCGGATTTTCAGCGACTTCGGGATTCAAATTATTGTTTAACATCCTTAAGGCCGCTTCCTGTATCCATCCTTTTGTGTGCAATTCGGTACCGCGATATTGTGTAACAGGCATTTTCGTTTTCATATTTATCCACCCCTTCATCATTAAAAACGCTTACAAAATAATTGGATATACTAATTCTTATGAAAGCTTTTCATCGTTTCTGCTATTAAATAAGCAGCTAGTTTAACAGTCTTACCATTTTCATCCACCAAAGGATTTACTTCTGATATATCAAAACTGCGTACATTTTTTCGGGCTACCGTATACTTCAATAGCCGTTTGACCAGCTGGGGATCCAATCCCATTGGAGAAGGGGCACTTACCCCAGGTGCTGCTGAAGCCATGATTGAATCCGTACATAAGGTAACGATAATATCTTCATATTGACCAGCAAACAGATCAATTTTTTCCAACGTCCTCCATATATTATCTGGTCGTATATCATCCGCCTGTACATATGCACAACCGAACCGATCCGCCGTTTCAAATAATAGTCGTGTATTCCCAAATTCTTGAATTCCCAAGCATAAATAACCTGCTCTTTTGTCCTGTTCTAAAATTTGTCTAAACATGGTTCCCGACGATGGTATCTCATCATGGCGTAAATCAAAATGAGCATCGATATTAATTATGCCTAATGTGCGTTCCGGTCCAATATGCTTTCTGGCCCCTAAATAATGTCCATACAGGGTTTCATGACCGCCACCAATAATAATGGGAGTAACACGTTGTTGAAAAAGCTTGTATATCTGGTTTCCCAATTCTTCTTGCGCCTTTTCCAATTCATCATTTTCACAAACAACATTTCCTACATCGATTAGCTTTGTTTTTAGGTCATAGCCATATGGGAGCTTGGCAAGTTCTGTACGAATCTTATCAGGTGCCGTCGCCGCTCCTGTTCTGCCTTTGTTTCTCTTTACCCCTTCATCACTTGCAAATCCAATGAAACTAAACGTATTATCTTTATCTTTCACATCATCAACCGCTTGTATTTGGATTACCTGATGCAATCGGAAACCGGAACGATTCGTAGTTGTATCAATTCTTCCTTGCCAAAGCTGTTGATTGGGCAACTGATAGATAATTACACCCCATTTCTAAAGATATTTACTTTATTAGTAATTATAAATAGTCTATCATATAAATACAAATACTTATTTTTTATATTTTTATAGGTAACGTCTATAAAGAGGAGGATATGATGGATATTCGTCAATTAACCTACTATATAACTCTGGTGGAAGAAGCAACCTATACACGTGCAGCAGATCAATTACATATTTCACAACCATCATTAAGCGCTGCCATTAAAAAATTGGAACATGAACTTGGCCTCACGTTAATCGATCGTGGGAAACATCACTTTCAGGTCACCAAGGAAGGAAAAATCTTATATCAAGAAGCGAAAAAACTGTTAAACAATTACGAGCATATTCACAATGAAATGACCCGGTTGAAGCAGCATGGCCCCATGGAAATCTCCATTGGTCTCATTGAATCGACGATGTTTTTTATGCCAAAAATCTTATCTACTTTTACAAATCAACACCCAGATGTACGTGTCAGATTGCTGGAAACATTGAGTTTATATGATGTAGAAAACGCGCTTCACAATTTTGATGTTCAGTTGGCGATTACCAACCAATACATGTACGATAGGGAATTTGAAGCTATTCCGCTTTATCAAGAAAAGCTGGTTGCGTTGATCCCGTATGGGCACGAATTAGAAGATAAAAATGAACTTCAAATGAAGGAGTTAGCCGGGAAAAAATTAATTGTTTGCAAGGAAGGGTTTCAAACAAGAGCGGATATATTAAATGCCTTCAGTAAAGCAGGTGTAACACCCAACATACAATTTGAAATTGAACGGTTCGAAACAGGTTGCCGTTTAGTGGAGAGCGGTCTTGGCATTACGATTGTCCCGGAAAACTATGTAAAATTCTCGAAAAAACCGGATTGCCGAATAAAAACGATCCACGATGCCAGCATTTCCAGAACGGTCTATTTGGTCTACGAAAAAAATAGATATTTACCGCCAATTGTAAGGCAATTTATATCTTTGATTACTGGGCTATTTGGTGTGTAGAGGGTTAAGGAGACAAAGGGACCGCTCAAGACTACTGAGAAAGAGTCCAGACAGAAAACACTTGGTTGAATTTCGCTTGTTTGATTGATTTTGTATCTAGTTCGATCGAGTTTCGGGAGTACTCGATCGAGTTTTAGTCCGGTTCGATTGATACATAAGGTAGTTGCACTTTTCGGATACCCATTCACATTGGTATCTGTTAGCGATAGTATACCGTTGATGACAGCCTCATTTCATCTGGTACGATCTTAGGCAAAACAACGATGTTCATACTCCTTTACTCTTCAAAATCTTCACTAACACTAGATTGATAGATATTGACTTCACTTTTCAGCTCTTGCTCATTTAACCATGCTTTTACCCTCTCATCGACCATAGTTGATGTGACGATCTCAGCTCAGGACTTACACCCGGTCACACCGTAAGAAAAACGAGAGAAATACTCCTCTTGTTTTATGGTGAGAAGAAGGGGGTATTTTTTACTTGTGAAAGGTTTCAATGAATAGCTCTATTTCCATATTAGTATGCGCCAACTTTATGATGTTATCATTGAATCGTTCTTCCAATGCTCGCTTAGCCTTACCATCGAAAAGAGCGTTGATACTATCAAGGATTTGGTTGTGATGTTCTGGTATGGAACCTGTAGCAAAGCTATGCTGCAAATAGGCTTCAAAAAGTTGTTTGGAATCTTCCATGTCACTTTTTATTCGAGATCTAAGTTCTGCTTTTTGGGCAGCTCGTTCCATTTGTTCCTTCCAAAAATCATTGAGTTTTGTATCCCCAACAATACTATACCCATCATACCCCAAATACTTTCACCCCTCCCTGTTTTATTTGAGACCCAACCAGTCAGCAAGCAATTGATCTGTTTCTTCAAAGTTATTTCCCATCTTATTCATGTTAAAGCCAATTTCAGCAGTATCAGATTTCCCTCTTTTTAACATTGTTAAAATATATTCATATTGTTCCTTATCGAATATGATTGGTACTCCTTCTTCCATTTTTCCATACCCTTGAAAAATTTCTTCCACATCCGCTGCTGTTAACTTATCAAAATTACCTGAACCTACTAATCTTAAATATTTGCCTTTAATATCTGTAAGTGTCTGTATGTAATAATCGTAAAAGTTAACAAATGCCATCTCCGTATTCTTAATTAGATCCGTATTCGCTTCCAAGTCTTTAGCAAATGACTTAATGATCTCCGATTGGATGACTATGCTAAAGTCATGAACACCATTATTTTTCATTTCAAGCGGAGAATTTTTAAGTTGTATTCCGAGTTCACCATCGTATAAGAGAGCAGCTTTGAAGTACCCATTTTCGTCAAAAAAACTATCCTTGGCATAATTATCATTTATGGTGTGAGTATTAATCCCTAACATAGATGTTTCTAAGGGGTCGCTCATATAATAGGTTGCTCCAATTGGTTGTTTATATAACCATGCTCCTACAATATCATCTGGATAAGTATAGGAAATAATTTTCTCCTTGTAATAACCGTTTTTCACTCGTTTCTGTTGCTCGTCGGTTAGCAAACTATAAACAGCAGCGGAAGCAAACGTAATTGCATCGGTATCATGTTTAACAGCAAAGTATTCAGCCAATCCGCCACCAAGTGAGTGACCAGTAAATGTAATATTATCCTTGCCATATTTCTCAACATATTCATCGACAATCGGAGTAGCTTTCGTAAATTGATTGTTATTTATCATCTTGAAATTACCCTTCTTATCGACTTCCCCAAGACCACTGGCAATTACTTCTTGTTGAAATTGGGACCCCGTGTATTCACTTACTGTATTCTGTGTATAAGACTGACCACCGAGTCCAACACCAAAAACATCTGTACCAATGTCATTTAGCATTTGCCCTGCCCCATGATTAAACTGGGTCCCTTCAAAACTAATCACCACTTTACCCGTATCCCTGTTTTGAAGGACGTATCCTTTGAGACCTGTATCTTTGTCTACGATGATGTCTTTGGTTTTCCATTCTATTATATCTCCATTTATTTCTACAGGAACACTTTTCACATTTTCCTTATAAGATTGTTTGGCTATTGTTACAGCTTCCATTTCAGTCAAACTGCCCATGGATATTCACTCCATTATATTGTAAACTGTATGTAAGAGGTGATTAGTTTGAAAATAATCTGTTTATATATTATTCTAATTGCTATTATACTATTAGGAGGATGCTTTGTGAATACCAATAAGGATAATTTTGACGATGAAACAATAACAGCAGCTAAAAACACTGTCGAAAGTTACATACGGAACAATTATATAGATATAGATACGGTCGAATTTGATGATGATGATTATTCAAGTCCCGTGGGAGGACTAATGATAGACGGGACGGTCAATGGTAACGCGGGCTTTTCAGCTGACATTGATGAAGAGACCTTTCGCGTTAGAAGTTTAGGAGAAAAAACAGGGTTTCCAGAAAGAAAAGAAGAATGTAAAAAGAAAGTATGTGACTATAAACAGGGATGATAATATTCAAGGTGTTGAACGTAGATTCGGATGCCTGGGAATCATATAAGATCTGCCTGATACTAAAAATGATTTTTGGTAAAGAATCAACCTTTTAGATGGACGTTTTAGGGCCGTGGAGCAATAGCTGGATTCACACTCATAACGATCACCCAGATGGTTTTTACAAATGATCCAAATGTGGTAGAGGGAGATTTACAGTTGAAAGCTATGAAATGATTAGCGTTAGTAGACTTATACGAAATCTTTCTTATACAAAAAATACATACAAAAAATACAGGCCTTATCTCCACCGTAAATCGGGACATAGATACTGTACGGTTTCTTCCTTACCGTACATCGTAGCAGTGGCAGTTTGAAACGTTGACTATTCATTTGAATTTTCCCAGTGTGGAAGAAGACTTTCACGCCATCCTGCAGATTCATGAATAGTGGGAGGCAGAACAATTTCTGGGATGGCCCCATGAGAATACCAATGGAAAAAAGCCTGTCTGGAGAAACAGGCCACTTTTCTACCTTTGTGAAGTTTTCTCCACCACTTTTTAGTATACTCCATCCACATCGATACCTGTTAGCAATGGGATGTTTGCTGATCTTGTGGTTCATTTCATCTGGTATGTTGGTATGATCCACCAAGTATTGGCAACCAAGTAGGTTATAGCAGAAATATGTTGGATTGACAATTCAGTTGTACAACTGTTGGAACTTCTTGCATCGACCATCCACCTACAAGGAACAATTTTCTACTTCATTTGATGTTGGCCACATTTCTTGTTTATATGCCATATCCCAAAACATATATTCAAAGCGAGAAGTGTATAAGAAAATCTCTTCTAAATATTGTAGTTCTTTTTCTGGCTTTCCATCTGTTAATTGATCTAGTAGTTCAATCATCCAATCATTTAATGCATGGAATGCTTCACTGGCATACATTTTTACCCATTCACCATAAAATGGATGTTCAGTTGCACCAGGTAATTGAGCTAAGCGCTTGCCTATCTCTGCGTAGCTCCAACTACACGGTAAAACACTTGTTGTAAGTTCAGCAAGCCCCCCACTTTGCCCAACAGAAAGCATATAGTTTGTATAAGACACAGTAACAGCAGCAGGCTTTGCTTCCTCTAACTCTTTTGGTGAGATATTGAATTTCTTTGCATACTGTCTATGTAAGTCCATTTCCATGTGAAGTGTTGAATCAAGCACTTCTGCAAATTTCGCCATAGTTTCTAAATCTCTCGCTTTTAATGCTCCAATTGCAAACAACTTGGCATATTCGATTAAGTAAACATAGTCTTGAATCATATAGTGGCGAAAACTTTCTTTATCAAGCGTTCCATCTCCAATACCCGTAACAAATGGATGATTGTGGTTATCCTTCCAAATGGGCTTAACCTTTTCATATAGTCGTTCACTAAATCTCATCTATTATCGCTCCTTTTTCTTATGGCACCAGTCATAAATGATGTTTGCGGCACACCTAGTGTTTTTTATTATTGTTTTCCGTGGCCTTGCAAGGCGATTCCGTTTTATTCCTGAATAACTATTCTTAACAGTTTTTGGTATACCTCTTCTGTACCGATACCTGTTAACAAAGGGATACCATCAATAACCCTGTCCTTTATTTCGTTTGGTACAATGGTAGTTGAGACGACAATGTCATACTCCTTCATTCTCCCAAACCCTTCACTAACACTAGATTGATAGATATTAACTTCACTTTCCAGCTCTTGCTCACGTAACCATGCTTTCACCTTCTCACCGACCATAGTTGATGTGGCGATCCCAGTCCCGCACATGATTAATAACTTTTTCATTATCCTGCCTCCGTATCCTTTGCGTATCCTTTATCTGACTGTTTGGCTTTTATTTTGTTCACGTAAATCAGCCCCATTAGCATGGCAACCCCGAGTAGTCCAATTCCATACCAATTCAGTCCTTTTACGAATGAGATAAACATGAATGTCGTCCATACTGCACCATCGACCAATGAAGAAAAGCTTGAATGACCTCCTGTTTCAAATCCAGCTGCGATTGCGGTGTCTGTAAATAATGGCGCTATCCATGTCGCAATATACAGTCCAATAGCAATATAGGCAGAACCTGCAATGACCGTCCGTACAATATTCCCCCTGAAAACCGGTACCATTAAACAAATCAAAAATGGTATGGTTGCCAAATCCCCAAATGGCAGAACCCGATTACCCGGTAAAATCACTGCCAAAAGTAATGTCAGTGGGATCATTAGGAGTGAAGCGGATAAGACGGCAGGATGGCCGATAGATAGTGCACTATCCATACCAATATATAAGTCACGTCCAGGAAATCTTTTTTTCACCATTTGTCCTGCTGCTTCGGAAACGGGTGCTAAACCTTCCATTAAAAGTGCAACCATTTTCGGCATCAATAGCATGATAGCTCCGGTTTGCATGGAAAGCTGTAAAATTTTCGTAATAGAATAGCCTGCCAAAATACCGATTAGTCCCCCAATGAAAACACCAATCACGGTTGAATCTCCAAATATTCCTAACTTTTTTTGGATAGATTCCGGCTTGGCATCCAATTTGTTAAAACCTGGTATGCTGTCAAACAACCAATTTAGTGGCTTGGCAACTAAATAAGACGGAGCAGAGGCAGCATGGGGGAATGTCATCTGTTTAAAACCATAAAATGCATGAACATCCTTCGCAATGATATCCCCCAATAAAAAAATCAATAATAAATGGACAATTATCGTAAGCAACCCCAGTGCAAAGTTACCTGTCATCGAATAGACAAGTGACCCTGTGAACGCACAATGCCAGTAGTTCCAAAGATCAATATTTAATGTTTTCGTCCATCCAAGCATCAATAAAAAACTATTTACACCAATTCCAATCGGGATTGCCAAACTGCCTAAAACCGTCCCATACGAAATGGCTGATGTAGCTGGCCAACCAATATCAATCGTATGTAATTTCAACCCGAAATGGTCTACCATTGCCTGTGCAGCCGGTCCCAGACTATCTGTCAACAGACCAATAACCAGGTTTAATCCAATAAATCCAATTCCCACTGTTAATCCTGAGCGACAAGCTTTTCCTACCTTCGTTCCCAGTATAAGGGCAAAGATGAAAACGATAATAGGAAGCATGACACTAGCGCCAAGATCAACGAACCATTGCAAAACAGCCACAAAGCATCCCTCTTGTTTTTATGAATTTGAATTTCTATACTACACAAGCTATAAAGTGACCATTCCCTCTATCCAAAATAACGATAATAAAGTGTTTTTGCCTTTATTTTATCATTCGTTCCATGTACCAATGTACGGCCATCTCGGAACAAGACAAGACGTTGGTCGTCAATCGTATATGAAAGTAGAAAGGGATTTTGTTCCACTTTTCCACCCTTTCCGGCAAGCACTTTAGCAATCGCATGCAGATTGCGATTTTGCCTTTTGGCGGGTCTAATTTGAACCGTATCCCTTCCACAAAGCACTGCTGTTTTTGTTTGATTTTCATAGGAAAGAAAAGGATATGTTGGATTTTCTCCACAAGACGAACAGGTTGCTTTTTTCACCGTTGATATATCAATTGATGAATGATGATTACTCCATAGATCAAAGGAGATTAGCTTTCTTCTAAGTGCATCCCAATTCTCCGTAAGTATTTTGAAAGCTTCAATGGTTTGTTGTACAACGACCATTCCAACAGTAGGGCTGATGATTCCTGCCGTTTCACAGGTTAAACCACCAATCGGGACATCTTCCATAAGACAATGGAGGCATGGTGTTTCCTTTGGCACAATTGTAAAACTTATGCCGTAGCTACCCACGCACGACCCGTAAATCCATGGAATTTGATATTTTTGCGAGATATCATTGATGATCATGCGAATATCAAAATTATCCGTCGCATCAATAATTAAATCGACTCCTTTGATCAGTTGCTCCATTTCCGGTGGTGTGATATCTAAAATATGTGATTCAATGTCTACCTCGGAATTGATTTGCTGCAGCCGTTTTTTTGCAGCAACAGCTTTAGGTATCCGGTTTTTTGCATCCAATTCCACATAAAGCTGTTGCCGCTGTAAATTGCTCCATTCTACATAATCACGGTCGACAATGGTTACTTTTCCTACACCCGCACGAACCAGCGATTCTGCATTTCCTGTGCCAAGCGCACCCGCACCTATGATAAGTACCTGTTTTCCCGCCATTTTTTGTTGGCCCTCTTCACCAATATACTTAAACAACGTCTGTCTGGAATAACGATCATTCATCCCTTCACCTGTCCCTTTTCGTTCGTATTTTGATCATGTTTTTGAGTAGGTATTGATTTTTTAGCCAATACTTATTCCCTCCATTGGACTGCTTGCTGTGGCGGTCCGTTTTTTCGGGATACGCCCAGCTTCATATCCTAAGCGACCAGCTTCCACTGCTTGCTTCATCGCTTTTGCCATTTTGACCGGATCTTTAGACGCTGAAACCGCCGTATTTAATAAAACAGCGTCTGCACCAAGTTCCATTGCATAAGCTGCATCGGCCGGGGAGCCGATTCCGGCATCAACAATCACAGGAACTTCTGTTTGCTCAATGATAAAACGCAAATTAACCGGGTTGATAATTCCCTGCCCCGAGCCAATTGGTGACGCCCCAGGCATAATCGCATGTGTGCCAAGCTCCTCCAACCTTTTGGCTAGTACCACATCATCGGAAGTATACGGTAAAACAATAAATCCTTCTTTTAGCAATTCTTCCGTTGCCTTTAATGTTTCCAGCGGATCTGGCAGCAATGTTTTATCACAACCAATGACCTCCACTTTGATCATGTCACATAGTCCCGATGCTCTTGCCAACTTGGCATGTCGTACGGCTTCTTTCGCTGACTTTGCACCAGCCGTATTCGGTAAAAGACTAAATTTCTCTACGTCCAGTTTTTCCAGGAAATTGGGCTGGTTTGGCTCATAAATATTCATCCGGCGAACGGTAAACGTTAAGATTTCTGCTTCCGATGCTTCAATCGCTGCTTTTTGAATATCAAAATTCGGATATTTTCCTGTACCCAATAATAATCTTGAATTAAATTGCTTATTTCCAATTGTTAGCAAGTCAACCGCCTCCTACAAATTGAACTAATTCTATTTTGTCTCCATCCGATAATTTTGCACTGTCATAGTCATGTTTTTCCAAAATATTTTCATTATGTTCGACAATAGTGACAGGATTCTTCACTTGGATATATGCGAGTAACTCAGTGATGGTTGCTACCGAAGACGGAATGGTAATCCGTTCACCATTTACTCGTAACTTCATAGGATCACCTCCTGCGTATGCATTGCTTTACGATAATTCATGACTGCGCGCACTGGATCATCTGCTTGGAAAACGCCTGACATAACGGCAATTCCATTCGCCCCGGCTGCCAACGTGTCATGTGTATTTTCAGGTGTGATTCCTCCGATGGCAATAACGGGAATGGTTACTTGCTGCGTGAGTTTTCGCAAGTTATTTAGTCCTCTCGGTGTCATTCCCTCTTTTGATCTCGTGCAATGAATATGTCCATATAGAAGATAATCAACCCCTTTCTTTTCTGCCTTGATTGCTTCGTCAAGCGAATGTATCGAACAACCGATTTTTAATGATGAAAAAGCCTGCATGACCAATGAAGCATCGATACTATGATGGGCAAGCTGAACACCATTTGCTCCTAAGATATGCGCAATGTCAACACGGTCATTAACAATAATTTTTTCGAGCGGCACACCGCGATCCGTTAAAGCTTCAATTACCCGGACTAGTTCGGCAGCTGTCCAACTTTTCTCCCGTAAATGAATCTTGTTAACACCTTTATGAATCATTGCCACTATTTGTACAAGTGTTTCAGCGGTTTGTTGACCCGTTGAGACGACATGTAATTCCTTAGTGGCGTTTATATCCTTTTTCCTTTTCCATGTTTTGTTGTATTCCATGAACACCTATCCTTTCAGCAAAACAAAAAACCACTTTCAAGATGACAGCGCATCGAGAAAGTGGTTGGATAATTATTTGAGAACACCTGAGATTGTTCATTATTTTGAACAACTATGGACAAATACAAGAAATGAAGAAATTTTACCAGCCTATGTTACATTCCTTGAACATCTATTGTTCCACATCACTTCCCTACGCTGATATTAATCAGTTCAGGTTCCAAGGGTCTTAAAGTCACACTTTAATCTCAGCCTTTTTGGAAGGCACCCCTAGCGGTTTTTTATTAAATTTTACCTTTGCTTGTATCATACCATGTGTGGAGGATTTGTCAATGAATTTTATATATTTTGTAAGTATGAATGGATGAACAAACTTTTTTCATATTTCATTCCTATTTTACGCTACGAAGCAATGTTTTGTTCTAGCGCATTTAGTCGTTTTTTATTCGTGGCAATGAAGTAGATAGCAATTGCCCAAATAATGACAGCAATGATCGATCCGATGTTAAATATGCCTTTTTCGGATGTCCACATGATCGAATAGCCGATCGAACCAATTAATAGGGAGTAATAGACAAATGGCAGTAGGGTCTTGCGAATGACATGCCCTTCTTTTCCGACTAAACCAACAACGGCTGCGGCTGCGACAACATTATGCACACAGACCATGTTACCGGCCGCTCCACCTACTGCCTGCAGTGCGACCATCCAGGTTGGATCTCCGCCGATTCGTTCACCAACGCCGTATTGGAACAAGGAAAACATCATATTACTGATCGTGTTACTTCCAGCGACAAATGCACCTAGCCCACCGATAAATGTTGCAAAAAATGGATATGCCGTTTGCGCCAGATTTGCGACACCGTCTGCAAGGACGATTGGCATTTCAGCGTAACCAGCCGCTCCACCATCCGAATTAAGGAATACTTGTACCATTGGAACGGTAAAAACAAGCGCGGAACCTGCGGCAAGCATTGTTTTCCCGGAATCCTTCCAAGCCTGTGCATATTCTTTTATTTTCATGCCATGAGCGTAGTACACATAAACAGATGCAACAATAAAAATAAAACCTGGAGAAAAGAGGATTTCCCAGCTGGACGTGATGTCTGTCCCAAAAATATTTGGAACCTCAATAGTTGCTGCTTTTAGCCAATCTCCCACGACAGTCATTCGGGAAAGCAGCAGCATCAATGCAATCAATACGTATGGGGACCATGCACGTAGCATGCTAATCTTTCCTGCATAAATATCGCTTTGTTTGATTTCCAGCCGCCCAGTCCATGTCGGATCCCAGCGATCTTTTGGCTCAAAATCCCAAGCATCATCGTCCTTGGGCATTAGAAAACCTTTCTTGGCAGCTGGAATAACAATTAATAAACCAATGAGGCCGCCAATCATGGATGGGAATTCAGGACCCAGCGTATTCGCGACAATGATATATGGTACGGTCATCGCCAATGCTGCAAATATAGCGAACTTCCATACCTTCAACCCTTCACTAAATGACTTGTTTTTCCCGAAATAGCGGGTTAATATTCCTACTAAAAACAGTGGAATTAACATCCCTGCTATCGTATGGAGCACAGCAACTTTCCCAGCCAAATCAACTATAAATGCCGGAACATCCGGAATTTGTGTGAGTGTTTCTATCCCCGATCCTACTCCCAATACCATAGGCGTTCCGACCGCACCAAACGATACAGGTGTACTTTGAATCACCAATCCTGAAACGACTGCTGCCATCGGAGGAAAACCTAGTCCTACTAATAATGGTACAGCAACTGCTGCTGGTGTGCCAAACCCTGCTGAGCCTTCAATAAATGAACCAAACAGCCAGGCAACAATAATGACCTGAATCCGCCGGTCTGGTGTAATATCGGTAAAACCACGACGAATGGTATGCAGTCCGCCACTTTCTTGTAACGTGTTTAATAGTAAAATGGCACCAAAAATAATGAACAATAGCGTGATAGCGACAATCAGACCGTTAACCGAAGCAGCTGCGACTTGTGGAAAAGAGACGTTCCAAACAAACAATGCTAATAGTACGACCGTAATGTACGAAAGCGGCATGGCCTTACTTGCTGGCCATTTGAAACCAACCAGGAATAAAGCAACAACAATGATTGGAAGTAACGCCAGCACTGTTAATACTCCCTCACCCATGTTAAATTCCCTCCCTATTCATCTTTATTCTAAAGCGATAACCTTACCGCTAATTCCTGCTATTTACGGTGCAAAAAGATTCTATCTTTTTGCACCACCAACAATTCATTAGGATCTGAATATTCAATAATTTTGTTGTATAGGAAGGGAAGACCCCTTCACAATGAAAGATTAATCCGCCAGTTTCCATTCCTGTTTCACTTCGACACACTGACTCGGCGTTGGAAATAGTTTACCTGGATTCAATCGATCATCTGGATTAAACACAGCACGAATATCCGTTTGTGCAGCCATTTCTTCCTCATTGAAAATAAAGCGCATTTCCGCTGCTTTTTCAATACCGACACCATGTTCACCGGTAATCGATCCACCTACATCAGCACAAACTTTCAGGCATTCCGACCCTGCCTTTGATGCCCGCTTCATTTGTTCCGGGTCACTGCCATCATATAAAATGAGCGGATGTAAATTTCCATCTCCGGCATGAAAAATATTTGCAATGCGCAAATCATATTTTTTACTTATAGCGGCAATTTGTTCGAGTACTTCCGGTAAACGTGTACGTGGAATCACCCCATCTTGTACAAGATAATCCGGTGAAATTGCCCCCATCGCCCCAAATCCTGTTTTTCGATTCGCCCACCAAAGACTGCGCTCTGCCTCGTCTTTGGCCACTTTGACTTCACGGACATGGTTTTGTTTGCAAACAGTCAGTATTTCTTCAATTTGACTTTCAATACCAGCAGCGACTCCATCCACTTCAATTAGTAGAAATGCCGCGATATCTTTCGGATGTCCAACCGGGTAGGCAGCCGCTTCCACCCCTTCAACTGCAATTGTATCCATCATTTCCAATGCAGCTGGAATAATCCCTGCTGATATAATATCGGAAACAGTCTGGCTGGCGTCCTTTATGTCATCATAATAGGCGAGCACTGTCTGTTTGCCTTCAGGATTTTTAAGTACTTTTACAGTGATTTTGGTAACAATTCCAAGTGTGCCTTCTGAACCGGTTAAAAGGCCAAGCAAATCATACCCCGGCTGGTCTGGCACGCCTGATTTACCAAATTCCACGATATCACCATTTGGAAGCACGACTTCAAGTCCTAAAATATGGTTGGTCGTCACACCATATTTCAAACAGTGGGCACCGCCGGCATTTTCGGCAACGTTGCCACCAATCGTACAAGCATACTGACTGGATGGATCTGGTGCATAATAATAGCCTTTATCAGAGATCGACTGGGTTAGCTTTAAGTTGACATAACCTGGTTCCACCACGGCAGTTCGATTGGCAAAGTCAACTTCGAGCAACTTTTTCATACGTACCAAACTAATAATGACTTCCCCGCCAAATGGAGTTGCACCACCGCTTAAACCTGTTCCAGCTCCACGAGCAATATATGGGATCTTTTCCTTGTTTAATAGTTTTACAATGTTAGAGACCTGTTTGGCATTATGGACAAACACGACTGCTTTTGGCATCCCTTTTGCCATCGTATAGCCGTCACATTCATAGGCAATAATATCTTCCCGTAAATAAAGCACTTCACGGTCGCCAACAATCCACATTAATTGCCGTTCCACCCGATCCGGCTTTGGTCGCTTCAGCTTTATTCCGAGCATGAATATCACTTCCTTTCCTGATCATAGCTGGTTTCTCTGCCCATCCAGATTTTAACCTGATTGAACAGGCTGATTTCCCACTTCTTCTTTTTCTTTCGTATAGGCCCAATCCAGCAGTTGTACCGTATGCACGACTTGTTCACTGCGGCCATGCTTTTCCACGCCCAAGGCAATTTGCAGCATACAACCAGGATTCCCCATCGAGATGATTTCCACATGATCTGGAATATCATCGATTTTACGATCAAGCAGTTTTCCTGCCATTTCTGGATGGGTCAGGTTATAGATACCCGCGCTGCCACAACAACGATCCGCATCTGGCAAATCAATCATTTCAATACCGGGGATTTCTTTCAACAATTGTCTTGGTTCAAAGCGTACTCCTTGCCCATGTGCTAAATGGCATGCATCATGATAAGTGATTTTTTTGTTGATTTCCGTTTTTGGCCGCTTAAAATCATGATCATATAAAAATTTCGAGACATCCTCGATCTTTTCTGAAAACTCCTTCGCTAATGGCAGCATTTCCGAATCATTACGAAATAATTCATCATATTCCTGCAGTGCACAGCCACATCCTGCAGCATTGACAAGAATCTTATCGTAGTCCTTAAATGCCTCGATATTTTCTTTTGCCAGTTCTTTACCTGTTTTGCGGTCACCGGCATGAATGTGCAGTGCACCGCAGCATCCCTGGTTTTTCGGCAAACCAACCTCATAACCATTATGGGTCAGCACGCGAATAGTAGCCTCATTGACATCACTGAACATAACATCCATGATACATCCAGTTAAAATGGCCACCCGTCCCTTTGTCTCCCCTTCAGCCGGGATCACTTCCGGGTATCTGCCCAGAACAGGTTTTTCCACTTCTGGCAGGATCGTTTCCATCTCCTTCAAGTGTTTCGGCATCACATTCAGCAGACCTGTTTTTCTAGCCACCCGCTGTAGGCCGCTTGTTTGATAAAATTTCATGAGATTACCGACTGTATTTAAGCGATTCTGATGTGGAAAAATCCCCTGTAAAAAGGTTTTATTCACCAGCCCACTGATACCTGTTAATGGATCCGACTGACGAATCTGTCCACGAGCCTCTTCAATCAAGCCACCCACCTGAACATTTGCGGGACATGCTGTTTCACAGGCTCGACAGTCCAGGCAGTTAAAGATCGACTCCGAAAATGCTTCATTAATACTCATTTTTCCTTCTGCAACTGATTTGATTAAATGTACGCGCCCACGTGGTGAATTATGTTCTTCCCCAGTCTCCTGATAGGTCGGACATGCCTCCAGACACAAACCACAGTGAACGCAATCAGCCCATTTATCTTCATCAGGCAAATCATCCCAAACAAAATTCCCTAAACGTTTGGTTTGGCATGGAACATCTTCACCAGTCAGTAATTGTTTTAATCGATTTTCTCCCACACTCATTTATATCCCTCCTACAAACCGATTGCGATTGAGGATATGTTTTGGATCATTCGTTCGCTTAATCCCTGCCAGCAGTGGAAAATAGGCAGGTTTTTCACCCCAAACATTTACAACTTGTCGCAATCTAAACGGCAAATGTGTACATACGACGTACCCAAAACGTGCTTCAGCTTGTTTTCTTAGTGCTTGAATATAAGATGCAATATCTTCCGGAAAGCCTTCAATATACACACGTGAAATTCCATGTCCCAAACCGCCATGACCTGCAACTGTAACGTTATAGTTTGTAGCAAATTTGTCGGCAGCTTCCAGGTTCACAAGTACATCCAGATTTTTGCTGCCGATTTTTAGTGCTGCTTGGGTTTGTGCTTCGTTTACCTGATCATTGTAGCCATTTGGACCAATGTGGCGAAATTTCCCCCACCACTTTCTCGCCTCATCTTCATTTAGAATGGTATGTTCAACACCCGCCGGCAAATTTTCCTTCACCCATTTTTCTTGGTGGACGACGGCGTTTTCCCGATCTTCAAAAGCAATCGCCAGTGTATATTGATGTTTGCCTGTCAGCTTTTCAGCAAGACCGGGTGTTAACACCTCAAGTGAGACCGGCTCCATCATGGAGTCAAGGATATGTACCGCAAAATCCCGGATTGCTTGCATGTTGTTTGCCGGAAAATGCAATAATGTTAAGCCCTCATACTTGGGCAATGGTCGCAATTTAATCGTGATTTCACTAATCACACCAAGCGTACCCATTGAGCCAATGAACAGCTTATTCATGTCATAACCAGCAACATTTTTCACCACTTTACCGCCCGTCCGGATCACCCGCCCATCCGGATAAACGATTCTCGTTCCGATCACTAAATCGCGTGCTGACCCATAAAGCAGCCGTTTCGCACCACTGTCATTCGCTGCAATAATACCGCCAATCGTTGCCCGCTCCGGCCATGGTGTATCAAGCGCTATCCGTTGTCCGCTTGTTGCCAACACATCGGAAATCTCTTTTAATGTTGTTCCAGGTTTAACGGTTAGCGTTAGATCACCAACGGAATGTTCCACAATCCCTTTATAGTTTGCGAGCGATAACAAAATATCCGCTTGTTCAAGCTGTCCGCCATAACCACGTTTGGTCCCGCCAGAAACAATATGAACCGTTTGCTCCTGTTTGTTTGCAAAGGCAAGAACCTTGACAATATCCTCTTCAGAAAGGGCTTCCATTACTTGCTTCCCTCTATTACCAAGCGGATGCCCCTCTTCCTCACAATGTTTCATCTGTTTCTTTGGTAACACTTCCCCTAACATGGAAGAAATCATGCTGCTGTGCCTCCCTAACAGATTTACTAATTTTTATATATTGCGTTTCTTCTTGTGTTATAAAAATCAGATTAATACCCAGTGTTTACTATATTTATATTAAATCATTCGACTATTATTAAGTCAATATATTATTTATAAAAATCTGAATTATTGATAGAGAAGAGAGTAAAGGTAAGAAAAAAGGAGAATGAACACATATCCTTTCGTCCACTCTCCTGCCATCTAACTAATTATTATATTTTTCCTTTGCTTCCAAACGCCGGGCATGAAGAATTGGCTCTGTATAACCATTCGGCTGCTCTTTTCCTTTAAATACTAAATCACAAGCTGCCTGAAATGCCACCGACTGATCAAAATTGGGTGCCATTGGGCGATATTGTGGGTCGTCAGCATTTTGTTCATCTACTACTTTCGCCATTCGCTTTAGTGTAGTTAATGTTTGCTCTGCCGTGGAAATACCATGATACAGCCAGTTGGCCAACAATTGGCTGGAAATACGTAATGTTGCCCGATCTTCCATCATCCCTATATTATTAATATCGGGGACTTTGGAACAACCAACTCCCTGCTCGACCCAGCGAACCACATAACCGAGCAGTGTTTGTGCACTATTATCCAGTTCTTCCTGAATTTCTGCATCGGACCAATTAGTATTTTGGGCGACAGGAATGCACAAGATGTCATCCCGATAATCAGTTCTATCTTGAACAAGTGCTTCTTGAACGTTTGCTACATCCACCTGATGGTAATGAATTGCATGCAAGGTTCCTGCTGTTGGGGATGGGACCCAGGCTGTATTCCCGCCTGCTTGCACGTGGCCGATTTTTTGTTCCAGCATCGCGGCCATCCTATCCGGCATCGCCCACATTCCCTTGCCAATTTGTGCTTTTCCTTTTAATCCGGCGGCCAAACCAACACGTACGTTATTCTTTTCATAACCATTTAACCAAACAGAAGATTTCATGTCACCTTTGCGTATCATTGGACCTGCTTCCATGGATGTATGAATCGTATCACCAGTCCGGTCCAGAAACCCCGTATTGATAAAACAAATTCGATTTTTCACCTCATGAATACAATTTTTCAGATTCAGACTTGTACGAGCCTCTTCATCCATAAGACCAATTTTGAGGGTATGGCGTTCCATGTTGAGCATATCTTCCACCCGGTTAAACAATTCATTGGCAAAAGCAGCTTCTTTGGAGCCATGCATTTTCGGTTTGACAATATAGATTGATTTTTTGGGGGAATTTTGATATTGACCATTCCCTAAAAGATCATGTTTCGCAATCAAGCTGGTAAACACAGCATCCATGATTCCTTCATAGACCTCATTCCCATTTTCATCAAGCACTGCATTGTTCGTTGTTAAATGACCAACATTACGAACAAGCATGAGCACACGGCCTGATAACGTGATTTGCCCTTTGCCGGTGGGTTCTGTATACGTGCGATCAGCGTTTAAGGTCCGGGTTACTTCTTTACCATCTTTGGTAAATACCGATGTCAGGTCTCCTTTGTTCAGACCAAGCCAATTACGATAAATGTGCGTTTTATCCGCTGCATCCACAGCTGCCACCGAATCTTCACAGTCCATAATGCTTGAAGTTGCTGATTCTAAATAAACATCTTTCACGCCAGCTTGATCCATTTTTCCAATAGGATGGTTGTGATCGATTTGAATTTCCACATGTAAAGCATGGTGTTTTAGCAAGATTGCGCTTGGTTTTTCCGGTGTCCCTTGGTAGCCTGCAAATAAAGAAGGGTTTTTCAATTGTGTTGTTGCACCATTTGCCAAAGTGATTGCTAATTTTCCGTTTTTAACCGCATAGTTTGTTGCTTCTGCATGTGATGATGACGAAAGTGGTGCATGTTCATCCAAAAAATGCTTTGCAAATGCAATCACTTTTTCACCACGAACGGGATTGTACGATCCTGCTTTTTCCGCGCCATTTTCTTCACTGATAACATCTGTTCCATACAATGCATCATAAAGAGAACCCCAGCGAGCATTGGCGGCATTAAGTGCATAACGCGCATTATCCATTGGTACAACCAATTGCGGGCCCGCTTGCTTGGTAATCACATCATCAATGTTCTCCGGCTGAACGGCAAAATCATCCGCTTCAGGCTCCAGATAACCAATTTCTTGTAAGAAAGCTTTGTATGCATCCACGTCCAACGTCGGATTTTCTTGATGCCATTTATCTATTTGCTTTTGCAATTTGTCACGCTCTGCCAACAATGCCTCGTTTTTTGGCGTTAGTTCACGGACAAGCTTACCTAAGTCCTGCCAAAACCTTTCACGGTCAAGCCCTGTATCAGGGAGCGCTTCCAGATTAACAAAATCATAAAGTTCTTTAGCGACTTGTAGATTACCTACTGTTACATAATCTGCGGTGGTCGAATTTGTCATTCCCTTTTCCTCCCATTCCCCCATTTATCTATTATTCTAATAGTTTGATGTCAGAAATAAAAATACATATTTTGCATGACCATTATTCCTTTTAGCTATACCTTATCGTATAATAATTGTACATAACATTTTGAAATATGGGAGGTGGGCATTCTGGATATCAGACAAATAACGTATTTTTCAGAGGTGGCCAGACAATCAAGTTTTACGAAAGCAGCCGCGAATCTGCATATCTCCCAGCCATCCTTAAGCAAAACGATTAAGATTTTAGAATCCGAAATTGGTGCTACTCTATTATATCGAGGCGCCAAACAGCTGGAGTTAACTGATGCGGGTGAGGCATTTTTAGCGAATGCCAAACATGTACTGGAAGCATTTGATAATTTAACGTCGGAATTAAATGATGTGATGGATCTAAAAAAAGGGGAAATTAAAATTGGCATCCCACCAATTATCGGTGCTGCATTTTTTTCCAGGTTGATCAGCGAATATAAGGAAAGCTATCCATCCATAGAAATGCACTTAACTGAAGTTGGCAGCAACAAAATTAAACAAGGGGTAGAAGAAGGCACGCTTGATATTGGCCTCATTTGCAATGTACCCGTTCAGGCAGAAAACCTGGAAATCATTAAACTGGTAAATGATCCATTAATGCTGATCGTGCACAGGGACAACCCTTTGGCAAGGAAGGAAGTCATTGATTTTCCAATTATCAAACATGAATCCTTTATCTTATATCGACAAGATTTCTCCCTGCATGACAGTATTATTGCAGCATGCCAGCAACATGGCTTTTACCCAAATATTGCTTGTGAAAGTTCGCAAAAAGACTTTATGATTGAAATGGTGGAAGCCAAATTGGGTGTTGCGTTATTACCAAGTAAAATTTGCAGTCAAATCGGCAATGAAAACATTACCGCTGTTCCTTTTTGCAAACCCATCGTAAATCTGGAACTAGGCATGATCTGGAAGAAAAATAAATACCTCTCGTACGCCATGCGTGAATTCATTAAGAGATCTAAAGCATTTACGATATGAGTGGGATCGGTTGCAGGTGGCGGGAAAATCGATCGTGATTGGCTTGAAAGGCCCCCGTAAAAAAAGGGGCCTTTCAATATCTTATAGAGGTTGTTCAAAAACTCCGGTGAAAAATGACACTTCGCATTTCTTCGTTGGCTTGCTTTTCCGCTCCTCATGTACCTTTTATGTACACTCCGGTGCTCAAAGCCACGCCGCCTTGAACTGCTCGGTCCTTTTCATCCTCGTTTTTGAACACTCACTTATAGTATTATTCCTTATGAAAAAATGTTTGAATACTTATTTTGGATTCTTTTAACATATTCAAGATTTTCTTCGGGTTTTTATTAATATATCCATAGTACAAAACGTCAATCGTAAATAATTGCGAAACTAATGAGGTGGTTGCTGCGCTTCTTAACATCACTTCTTCTCCACCGTGATGCACGATCGGATAGTCTACCAGTTGCGCCAATGAACTATTTTCATATTGGGTGATACCAACTGTGCGAAACTTTTTTTGCTTGGCAATCTGTACCAGCTTGATAACTTCATTGGTTTCCCCTGAATTCGATATCGCCACAAACATGCATGGATCACCAGCACTAACGATTGAAGAACTCAATAAATGGTGGTCAAGCATATTCACTACTATCTTGCCGATTCGGGAAAATTTTTGTGTAAAGTCTTCGGCAACAACATGTGATGCGCCGATGCCATATACATAAATCGTTGTACAACGGTCAATCAGATTGGCTATAACTTCAACGCTTGCCGTATTTAAATGGTTCGCCGTTTGCGTAATCGAATGATTAAACCGCAAAGCCAATTTTTCAGCAATCAGTGCCGTCTCTTCATTCGGTGTGATATCAGTATATAAGTCTTCATCTACGTCAGAAGCATCGGCGTATAAACGAATTTTCAATTGGGAAAAACCGGATAATCCAATCGAACGGCAGAAACGGACAATTGTTGCCGGGCTGACATCAGCTTTCTGCGCCAGTTTAGTTGTATTGTAATTTACTGTTTCTACCGCATGCTCGAGAATATATTCGCCTATCTTTTTTTCCGCTTTGGAAAGGTCATTTAATTTTGATTTTATTTGTAGGATAATATTTTCTTCCAAAACCGTTCCCTGCCTCGTCTATTTCGTTTCTTTTTGAATATCTTTTGGCACACCGAAGAAGTATGTCACAATGAATCCGCCAATATAACCTGCTACCAATCCTGCTATATACCCCAGCCAGTGTCCATTGGCAATAAGCGGGATAAGCGAAACGCCGCTTGGCCCGATCGCCGTAGCCCCAATGTTGCCAATTCCAGCAATAACAGCACCACCGATACCACCGCCGATACAGGCTGTAATGAATGGACGGCCTAATGGGAGGGTAACACCATAGATTAATGGTTCACCAATCCCCAGAATTCCGACCGGCAAAGCCCCTTTAACAAGTCGCGTTATTTCTTTGTTCTTTCTGCACTTAAACCACAATGCAAAAGCTGCACCAACTTGACCTGCACCTGCCATTGCCAAGATAGGTAAAAGTGGTGTAAAACTATATGAATTAATCATTTCAATATGAATCGGTGTTAAAATTTGGTGTAATCCAAACATAACCATCGGCAGGAAGAATAAACCTAACACAAATCCTGCAAAAACACCGCCAACACTCAGCACCCATGTAATCGCTCCGACCAAGCCACTTGATACCAGACCAGCGATAGGCATGACGATATATATCGTAAACAAACCAACGATCAACAGCGTAATTGTCGGGGTAAAGATAATATCAACTGCATTCGGAATGATCTTGCGCACTCTTTTTTCCACCATAGACAAGATCCAGACAGCAAAGATAACCCCAATAATACCGCCCTGTCCAGCGACTAATGCATCGCCATTAAAAATATTGATAAGCGGGGCTTCGGGATCCATTCCTGTCAACATGGTTACTGCACCGATAACCCCACCAAGACCAGGCGTTGCCCCGAATACATTGGCAGCGTTTATTCCAACAAAGATAACCAAATAACCATATAAACCTTGTTGAATAACCGTTAATGTAGTAATAATCGTTTGCCAGTTATCACCGATATTTCCAGCTTCCAGCATGTTGGATAGGACGGACGCAATACCGCCAACGATACCAGCACCAACAAAGGCAGGTATTAATGGAATAAAGATATTGGCAATCGCTTTTAATACGCGCTTGAAACCGGTGTTTTTGTGTTTTGCTTTCTCCTCTGCTTTCACTTCTTTTGCTCTGGATTCCACCCTTTCCCGATCCGATAATCCCTGTTCCGTATCTCCTGTCGACATGTTTGCCGGAAATGGCTCCCCGAGTCCCACTCCAACATCATCCAGCATTATATTCGCTACTTTACCAGCCGTCCCGGGTCCGACAACTACCTGCAAGTCGCCATCATCTTCTACAATCCCCATGACACCATCAATCGCCCGAATACCCTCTTTATCTACATGACCTTCATCCTTAATGGTAATCCGGACCCTGGTCATGCAATGAGTCAACTTCTCAACGTTCCCCATGCCGCCTATCTTTTCGTAAATCTCTCTCGCTAATCGTTGTTCCTTTGATTCCGCCATCCTCATCACTCCCCCTTAGTCTTCAGAAATTTTTCTTATAAACCCCTTATTTTCCTCCAATTTTTGTTTTGCTTCATCCTTAGAAAGGTTAGTTAAAATCATGACAATCGCCAGTTTTACATTTTTATTTGCCTTATGAAGGAACTCCTCAGCCACCTGGTAACTACATTCTGTCGCCTGCATAATAATCGATTTTGAGCGCTCCACCAATTTATCATTCGTCGGTTTGATATCAACCATCAAATTTTGATAAACCTTTCCTATCCCTATCATGGAAACGGTAGAGATCATATTTAACACCAATTTTTGTGCCGTTCCTGCCTTTAATCTTGTGGATCCTGTTAACACCTCAGGACCGACTGGAACTTCAATCGCGATATCTGCATGTTTACTGATCTCAGCTTCCTTGTTACAAGCAAGGCTCGCTGTTGTCGCTCCAACATTTGCAGCGTATTCCAAGGCACCAATAACATAAGGTGTTCTGCCACTGGCGGCTATACCAAGAACAGTATCTTTATCGGACAATTGAATATGCTTTAGATCTTTTTCTCCTAACGTTCGCGAATCTTCAGCCCCCTCAACGGCAACTGTCATAGCGGGCATACCTCCAGCAATTATCCCTTGTACCATGGATGGATCTGCGCTAAATGTTGGTACGCATTCGGCTGCATCAAGTACTCCGAGACGACCGCTTGTACCTGCACCGATATAAATCAAATGTCCCCCCTGATTAAATGACCTTTTAACCGCTTCCACAACCTTTTCAATTTGTGGCAATTCTTTTCTTACACTTGCCGCCACACCTTGATCTTCCTCATTCATTAATCGTAAGACATCCATTGTCGATAACGTATCTAGGTTCATCGTGTTGTTGTTGCGTTGTTCTGTCGTCAGTTTGTCTAAATCCATTATGTAGCCTCCTTGTTATCGGTTATCTTAAACGTCATGCCACCCTGGATAAAATCAAGTAATGGCAAATCTTTATAGACAATTTGTCCTATCACATTCACTTTTTCATCAGGTGACAGTTCCTGTTTTACAACTTGTAGTTCCCCTTTATATCGCTTATATCGATTATTATCGATAGTAATGCTCCCTTTTTTGCGTAACACCGTATTTTCAGGCTGAATGGTATCATTTTTATGAGCAGCCCTTGAATGTGCGCTACGGATAACATCTCTCGCAACATCCAATCGATTTTGGTGGTCTTTATAAATGTATGAATCCCATTTCCGATGAACAGACGTTGCGTGCATTAACAAGATCTTATGTTGAAGATATTCAGCAAATTGTTGACTAGTTTTATTTGTCAGGCCTGGATCACCAATATACACATCATCTATCATATAGTCCTGCATAAGCGACAACGAAGAAGAAAATGGATTTTGGCACCGATGAATTTCTAGTGTTGGCAATGTTTCATATAACGGTAAACGTAACCTCCCATCCCCAGGAGCAAATGCAGCTATTTTTAAGCGCTTATTCTTTAACCAGGTATTTTTTTCATCAAACCAGTTTTCATCCAAACCTGTATCTGGTCTCGGATAATAATTATGCCAAGCCTCGATATTACTAAAATCCGCTTCGTTTGCAACGAGTTGTTCGTAATCGGCTTCCGTTAATGTGCTGGCATTTAATCCAACAGTAAGATAGCGCGATACATTCGCCATTGTTTCCACATGAATGCCGTCGTCCATTCGCAAACCCGTGATACCACTTTCAAAAATTTCCTTGGGATTGTTTAAGGAAAGTCCAATCTGCTCTAATGCATCACCTGAAATATCGATCATCAGCTTCAGCTTCCTTGCCTTGACTATCTCCAACAGAGAATTCAAGCGCTCCTTGTATCTGGAGACGTCATCTTCAGGGATGTGCAGTGATGTAAAAACTCCTTCAAACCCGATATCGACCATGCGTTTTACATAATCTCCCTTTTCCGGTGACCAATCTTCAGTAAGAAAAACGGAAAATCCAAGCAATAAATCCCCCCCCTTTACTCATAGCATTTTTTACTGCTAAATATTACATTTGAAAACCCTTTCATAATTATTTTACAACATGTGAAATTAAATTTCAATATCAAACAAAAATATTATATAAATTGAATTTTTATTTCATTTTACATCATTTTTCAACAACCCCCATCACAAATCCAAGCATTAAAATACAGCACAACCAACAGTTGGGACTGCAAATTGTGCTGTAAACATGGATCGACATTCCTGTTAAAGGACCAATAGATAAGGTGATTCGATATATTTAACCAGTATTTTGAGAAATTCTGCTGCGTCGGATCCATTTCCCTTTCTTCTATCCCTGCTCCAAAGCATAACCAACATTTAATACAAGCCCTTCTTTGAATGCCGGTCCCATAATTTGCAGGCCGACTGGTAATTCACTTTTATAGCCACATGGTACGGAGAGCGCAGGCAGCCCAGTTAGGTTCCCTGGTCCGGTAAAGCGCACGATATTGTCCATGAGGTCTACTCTTCTTCCATTAATTTCTGCATCATCCTCCCCAATTTTTGGCGGTAACATGGGTAGCGTTGGGAAAATGAGGACATCGACTTTTTCAAAAGCCTTTTGGAAATCTTGTTTCAATTGTCGTCTTACTTGCTGTGCCTGAAGATAATCAACTGCTGACGGTATTTCTCCAAGTTCGAATAACAGCCGGACATCATCACCAAAATCATCTGGACGCTCTATTAGATTTCGATGATGAACAGTCGATGCCTCTGTTAAAGCCGTTATCATTTCTGCCCATTCACTGTATTGGAGGGTGGGTATTTTTATCTCGACGACTTTTGCCCCTTGATCAACCAGCCTTTGAATATTTTTTCGAACCAATGCTTCAATTTCTGCATCTACCTGATGGAAAAAATATTCCTCATTTACACCGATAACCAGATCTTTCACATTACCGGTCAGTTGTTTGGTATAATTTTCAACAGGAACATTTAACACAGTCGAATCATTTTTATCAAAACCGGCGATGACTTCGAGTAATCCCGCAGCATCTTTGACCGTTTTTGTCATCGGTCCGATATGATCAAGTGACCAAGATAATGGAAAACAACCATACTTACTGACCAGTCCGTATGTGGGTTTTAAGCCGACAATACCACAAGCTGATGAAGGAATACGAATGGAACCGGCTGTATCCGTGCCTAACGAAGCAGCGCTCATATCAGCAGCAACTGCAGCACCAGATCCACCACTTGAACCTCCAGGAATATGCTGTAAATTTCGCGGGTTCCTGGTTGGTCCAAAATGTGGGTTGTTGGTGGTCGCACCCCAAGCATATTCATGCATGTTCAATTTTCCAGTCAAAACCGCTCCGGCCTCTCTCAACTTTTTTACAACAGTCGCATCATAGTCCGGGACAAAGTTTTGGTGGATTTTCGAACCTATCGTTGTAACATCATTTTTAATGTACAAGTTATCTTTAATGGCCATGGGAATTCCATGATACATCCCACGATAATGGCCAATCCGTATTTCTTTGTCCGCCTTTTCAGCAGCTTCTACCGCTTCTTTTCGCGAAAAACTAATGTAAGCATTAATCTCCTTGTTTTTTGTCTCCGCATGATCCAATACAGCTTTAGTTAGTTCAACCGAGGAAATCACCCTTGTTTCAAGTAGTGGTGCCAGTTCTTCAACTGATTTCGTGATCAACGAATTACTCAACGTGATCACCTCCTGGGATATTCCGCACCGCAATGTCTGCATCGTCTATCTTGGCGTTTTCCAAATTTCCCTTTAATTCCTCTAATGCCTGCCAGCGGGATTCTAACACGTTTACATGTCCCTCCCCAATTTGAATGCCTTTGCTTGTCAAAATTTGTTCAATCGACAAACCCAATCCATTCAGCTCCTTTTTTTCGTTGTCCATGATTATAATGCAAGTACGATTGGTTAGGAAAATTTGCTATGTTGATGAGACGAGGTTTTATATAAGTTATCCAATCATCATACCAATTCATATCTATGTCCTGTCCGAAGAAAATATGCGAAGGTTGTAGGTAGGATAAGGATGGTTAATAGACTACTGGAAAAATAACGATCAGCAAATTTCTCTTCTTACTTTGCGAACTTACCCTGCTACATGAAATGATGAAATATTTTACGGCAGGTTTGGCAGTTTTTACAGCGGTTTTCACTATTTTTACGGCGATTTATCTATTTTTATCGGCGGTTTCTGCACTTTTTACGGCGATTCATTTTTTCGGTAATGTAATTTAATCCGGTTGTTCCGCTGTTTTCCTCTTCATAAAAAAGAGGGACAGACTTAGAAACCGTCCCTATGCTTCTATGCAAGCTTCGACCAAAATATTAATTCCGTTTTCGATCGCTTCTTTATTAAAGGTCATTTGTGGGTGGTGAAGACCCGGGGTGACGTCTGCTCCAAGTGCCAACATGGTCGCCTTGATGTTCGGCCGCATTAACGTATAATAGTGAAAATCATCTGAACCTGGTGTAATAATCGTTGGTTGGGTGTGTTGTTTTCCTAAACTTTCCACAATCGCGTGATGCATGATGTCTTCTGCCTCTTGATTAATAATCGCTGCCGGAACATCATCATCCAGCGAAATCTCAATTGACACATCATAAATGGATGACAGATGACTGCAGATGGTTTGAATTTTTTCTTTCATTTTATCCATTACATCATTGGTTTGGGCACGTACATCAAGGCCGAATGTTGCTTCCCCCGGAATAATGTTTAAATTATCATTGCCTGCATGAAAATTGGTCATTTTAATTGTCGCCGGTATTTGTGGAGCGGTATGAATATGTTGCAGCTGTTGCACGATTGCTGTTCCCACTTCTACGGCATTGACCCCTTCGTGTGGACGTGCTCCATGGTGATCCACACCTTTAATCTTCCCTTTGACAAATAGACACGCGCCGTGTTGAATACCTGGCGCGCAATCCGGAAAATCGATCTCACTATAGGGGCGCACATGGACACCAAATAAATAATCCAAATCATCCACAACACCCTCATTGACGACCCGAACCGCACCATTTCCCTGTTCCTCAGCTGGCTGAAAAATTGCCCGTACCGTTCCTTTCAGCTGATCCTCCATACCCTTTAACCGATGCATAACACCAGTCACAATCGTCATATGCGCGTCGTGACCACATGAATGATTCGCTTGTAACTTGCCATTGACTTCTTGCAGAAGTGCATCCATATCGGCGCGCAAGCCTATTTTTGGCTGCCCGTTGCCAACTTCCACATAGAAACCGGGAATAAACTGAAATGCAACTGGTTGAAATCCAGCATTTTTAAAGTGGTTCATCAAATAATTGGATGTGTTTACTTCTTTTAAACTTACTTCTGCGTTTTCATGCAAATGTTGCCATAATGCCTGTAATTCTTGTTTTTGCATCGTGTTGCCTCCAATCAACATTTCCAGAGCCGGTTAGTTAGTCATTCTTTCATATGTTAGGGTTGACTGGTATCTATCCCATTAACAAATGATGTTCTTGATTGTGGGAAAACCTCTATCAGCGATTTTCCTGCTTTTATCAGCGGTTTTAGCTCTTTTATCAGCGGTTTCAGCTCCTTTATCGGCGATTTTACCACTTTTATCAGCGCCTCCAGCTAGTTCGCCGAAATAACTTGTATCCAGCTTTTAGCTAAGTTCTTTGTGTTTTACGGCTAGTTGTTGTAATGCGTTCATGTCCACCGTGATGCCCAGGCCTGGCTGATCAGTTATATTCACGTGTGGCAAGGTATAGCCTAGATTACCGACATCGGTTGAAAATTTAGTTGGGCCGGACAGTTCGGTTGAGACAATATTTTGCTTAGATAAGGCAACGTGGAATCCTGCCGCTGATCCAATGCTGGACTCAACCATGGATCCGATTTGACACTTAATACCAAACAAGTCTGCCTGTGTAGCAAGCTTGTATGATGGATAAATGCCGCCACTTTTCATCAGCTTAATATTGATATAATCCACCGCCCGATGTTCGACAAGGGTGCGCAAATCCTGTGAGGTTACTAAACTTTCATCAGCCATTAATGGAATGGAACTTGCCTCCTTTAATTCCTTGAACATGGACAAGCTTTCCTGGGCAATCGGTTGTTCCACCCAAGAAACATGAAATGGTTCCAGTTGCCGGATCATCTCCTTGGCAACCTGTACACTTTGCCAGCCCTGATTGACATCAACACGAATTTTCACCCGGTCCCCAACAGCTTGACGAACAGCCTGTACTCGCGCAATATCTTTAGTATGGTCAATTCCGAGTTTCATCTTAATTTCTTGATAACCTTCTGCAACCGCAGCCTTCGCTTGTTCAGCAAGTACTTCTGGTTCCAGAATACTTAATACTTTTGGGATGACTGGTTGTTGTTCTTTTCTGCCACCAAGCAATGTATAAACTGGCAGGTTGCTGTATTTTCCTAAAATATCGTAGCAGGCAATATCAACCGCAGCTTTTGCAGCCCCATTACGTACCAATTCCCGATCCATCATTGCATGGATGTCCTGAATATTTCCAGGATCTTTTCCTAACAGGGCGGGGACCAACTGATGCTTTAATGCCGCAAAAACGCTATGTACTGATTCCCCTGTGACATGTTCATCGGGTACACTCTCCCCAAAACCAACAATCCCTTCATCCGTTTCAATCCGAATAATGATTGCCGGCATCACATCGAAGGACGTATATGAAATAATGAATGGCTCTTTTAGTGGTAATTCTATTTGAAACACATCTACTTTGCTTATTTTCATCTATATTCAGCTCCTTGTTAAATGCACCGTTTACATGTTGTTATTTACAAGCTATACCAAACCACAGATCGTGTCAATGGTTTCTATCAATTACTATCTTTCTACTATAACACCCTTAAAACAGAGCAAAAAATTGGTTCACCAGGGATTTTTAATAATTAGAACATATATTACTTAGTTGAATGTAATCGTATGTTATTATTCGGATAACATACAAAAGGATCCCACCATTTTACAGCGGGATCCCTTTTAAATGAATGTTTTGATTACCGGTTCCAGATTGCAGTTGATGTTTGACTGAATCTCATTGATATTAGCGTTCTAAGGTTATATGCTAAGCGTTAAATTTTTCGTTAAACACTTTAACTGCTGCCTCAGAAACTTGGACATCATTTGCCACCGAACTTCCACTAACACCGACAGCACCAACTACTTTGTCATCCTTCACCAAAGGAAAACCACCACCAAACACGACAATCCGGCCATTGTTAGTTGTATTAATCCCGTAAAGTTCAGCATTTGGAACGGTCGCCTCAGCCAAATCCCCGCTAGGCATCTTCAATGCAACGGATGTCCATGCTTTATTGTGGGCAATGTCTATACTTGCAAGCCAAGCGTCATCCATGCGATGGGTTGCCACCAGATTTCCGTCCTCGTCTAGCACCGTAATTACCATTTGTACTCCGATCTTCTTAGCCTCTTCCTCTGCTCCAGCAATCAAGTCTTTCGCCACATCCAAATTAATAATCCCCAATGAAACATCCTCCTTTTTAAAAATACAAATGTAAACCAATGACTAAACAATTGGCTTCGCTTTTACCTTGTTGTTTCCCGCCGTTTTGCAAATGCAAACAAGCAACATTTTTATTGTATGCTGGAGTGTTTGGAAAAAGACTATTAAAAGATTTCGAGACACACGCATATTGAGTCCACTACTTTGCTAACAAAATCGATAGGGTATTCTTTATATAAATAGATAAAGCCGATGAAACGAATGTTGACTTTCCCGGCAGCTAAAATCCACGGTCTTTTTTCTAAACAAAATCGTTCATTTTGGTTGAACGAACGTGCTCAAATAAAAAGCCACTGATCGTCAGTGGCTTTTTAAGTGTTAAGTGTTTTATAAATAGTCCTTGCGTAATTCTTCCGGCGTCTTCGGTGAAATGTAACCTGGTGCGACATCATACACCGTTTTCGCTCCGTGTTGCCCGTCTTTATTTAAGCGATGGGCGGCTCGGGCATATGCTACCAGCACGCTTGAGGTAAACCCGGGATTGCTGTCCAGCTTCAAACTGAATTCAACGATCTGATTGTTGCCGTCACCGGTTTGTCCACTCCGGATGACAAAACCACCATGAGGCATGGCAGAATGATCCCGCTTCAATTCTTCCTCGGTAATAAAGTGTACGGTTGTCTCATATTCGTCAAAATAGTTCGGCATTGTTTTAATTTCCTGCTCAATTCGTGCTGTATCTGCCCCTTCCTCTGGGACAATATAGCATGTCCTTGTGTGACGATCGCTATTGGATGCCTCCGGATTTTCCCCATTTCTGACTTGTTCCATTACTTTTTCTGAAGGTATGGTATATTGTACACCATTCTTCACGCCATCAATCCTTCTTACTGCATCGGAATGTCCCTGGCTCAAGCCTTTACCCCAAAATGTGTATGTTTTACCCTGCGCCAACACTGCTTCAGACATCACGCGATTAATGGAAAACAATCCTGGATCCCAGCCAACCGAAATGATACTGGTTGTTCCGCTTGCCTGTGCAACTTTATCCACCGATGCAAAGTATTCCGGAATTTTAGCATGTGTATCAAAACTATCTACCGTATTAAACATCTTTGCAAAAGCAGGAACCTGTTCAGGTAAATCCGTAGCGGAACCGCCACACAAAATCATGACATCAATTTGCTCCTGGTATTCCTTCGCGTCGTCAATATGTAAAACCTTTACGTTTGGATCATTCACTTTTAATGTTTGTGGGTCTCTTCGGGTAAAAATAGCGACAAGCTCCATGTCTGGCTGTTGTCCAATTGCCATTTCTGCACCTTTTCCCAAATTACCGTAACCTACAATTCCTACATTGATCTTTTCTCCCATCAATCCTACCTCCGATACAACAGATTATTTTTATATTTTATCGTTTTTAAGGGTAATGTGCAATCATTGGGTAGTATTCAAATAGAAACTGTGGAGTACATGCCGTAGATGATATCACCAGTGAAGTCTTTGTTCGCCGGCGTCATAATTTATTAATAAATAGAATAATGTACAAGTATACCTGTACTATTCGGAGGCTTTTCCCATGATTTTTAAAATAATGCCCGGACTAAAACAACTTGTCCATTATCATCTTTCCTATTTACCAAATGATCTTACCGCTGGGATGGTGGTTGCCTTTTTATTAATTCCGCAAAGTATGGCCTATGCTGTCATCGCCGGTGTGCCAGTAGTTTTTGGTTTATTCGCTGCTATTTTCCCTGTCTTAATTTATGCCTTATTTGGTAACTCAAGATATTTAAGTGTAGGTCCGGTCTCAATTGCATCCCTGTTAGCCTTTACAGGTATTGCGGCACTTGTAAAGCCCCATTCGTCACATTTTTTCACCCTAATCATTCTGTTGACCTTAATCGTTGGCGTGGTGCAACTGATGTTGAGTCTCATTAAGTTTGGTTCCTTTTTTGATTATATTTCACCCGCTGTAATCAGTGGATTTACGTCAGCCGCCGCTGTTATTATTGCGATAACCCAAATTCCGGCAATTATGGGGGTCAGCTTGGCATCATTTCAAAATATTGCCGATTACCTTCTTGAAATCACTTATCACCTGCACCAAGTAAATATTTTCACAGTGATTCTTGGATTTAGCAGTCTATGGTTACTGATCATTTTAAAAACCAAATTTCATACATCACTAGGGCCACTAATCGTTATCGTAGCATCAATCATTATCGTCTATTTTTTCCATTTAGAGCAAAGAGGAGTCCAAATCATTGGAGGCATCCCACGGGGGTTACCAAGTATTTCTTTGCAACTTCCAACATTTGATACATTCTTATCATTACTTCCAATTGCTTTCATGATTGGTTTTATTTCGTTCGCTGAATCCTATTCGGTTGCCAAAACACTGGCTGCAAAGAAAAATGAACAACTGAACCCGAATCAGGAATTGCTGGGGTTGGGACTAGCTAATCTAACCAGTTCCATTGTTGGTGCCATTCCAGTGGCAGGAGCGATTTCGCGAACAGCGGTTAATCATCAATCAGGGGCTAAAAGCAATTTTTCTTTATTTGTTGCGGCAGCATTTGTCTTGATCACACTGCTTTATTTAACTCCTCTATTTTATTTTTTACCAAAAGCAACACTCGCTGCCGTCATTATTGTTGCAGTCACCAACCTGATTAATGTTAAGGATATGCGTTATTATCTGAAACACGCGCCTTTCTTGGCGATCATTATGCTTTCAACGTTTCTCGCTACATTAATGATTGATATTTTTGTTGGATTAATGATTGGTATTTTTCTTTCACTGTTGTATACGTTTATCAAAACAAAGCTATTGCATGTAACCTAGCTTTTGGTAAAAGTGGACTTGAATTAGAAATTTTACCCCGGCTCCATTGACACAAAAAGCCACTAATTAGTTTCAGTGGCTTATTTAAATATTATAAATGGGGAGAAGGAAAACACATTAAGTGAGCCAAGAAGAAGGATCCCCTGTCTCACCCAAACCGGCAAGACAGGAAACCAATCGTTTATTTACTTTTCTTATATTTAATAGACTTAAGCATGTAATTGATAAACTCCGGATCATATTCTCGGAAAAACTGTTCATTAGCCCATTCTTTCATATCCTTATGGTCCGGATGGGTTTCATTTCGATAAGCTTCAATAAAATCCTCATATCCAGGAATTCCACCAACATCTTCTGGAGGTGCAGTTTCCGCTCCATCGATCAGAATTGGATACCCATACTTGTAATCTTCTAAAATTTTCTCCAGTGTAATAATAAATTGCCAACCATCACCGTAGTCATAAAGATAAGGTAGTTCCTTGTATTTCTCCAAATACTTATCAATTTTGATTCCTGAAGGCTTGCGGACTACTGTTTTTAAGTTTTCCAGTTGCATATCCACAAACTCCATGTTTTCAGGAGAAGCATTCTCATACATCTTTAATTCGATTTCCTTCCGATTATTCATAAAATGCTTATGCTCCTGATAAGCTTCCTCATCGTTGGTCACACTTATATTTTCCTGTGGCAAATCAAATGCATATAAATGGTATCCATGAAAATTTGTTACTGTTTGGATCACATCATGCAGCCGCTTAAATGTTGCATCCGCTGGCATAATAACGCGACGCCAAATTGACGGGTCAGTGCCAATTAGTTCGATTTTAATTTGATATGCCTTCATTTATACTACCTCTTTTCTGTTGGATTGCCTGAATTTCAATGTTTCAGAACACTATGTACCCCGTGTAATAACCATAGTCTCTTGTCCGCTGATACTATCAAAAATCCTCGTTAAAAAATATTTCCCTTCAACACAATAGGTAAAATGGCATTTTTACTATTCACGAACAACCTTATTTATGCATGGTATATCCATTAACGACCAATTTTAAACTAGCAATCTACAGACTTGTCCTTCTCCCATATTCAATTTTCATTAATTCTTATGAATATTCCCTTATCCCATACCTGTTTTTAGCCATCCTAGCCTATCCTCATATTAACCCTAAATTCACTGTAATTTTATTGTAGGTTTTTGCATAGTCTTGTTAAAGAACCTCTATAAGGAGATGATACATCATGAGTGACGAAAAGCATGAGAAACATCAAAATCAAAAGAAAGATAACTTCATTAAGAGCACTTCCAAGGAAGCAACAGACCTCTTCGGTAATACTGTTGATTCAGCTGGACGTATCATCAAAACCGTTTCCGGAGAAGGTGGCCTTGTCGGGAAAGCAACCGATGCCTCTGGCCGAATTCTAAAGGGTGCAGCCGGAAAAGCTAATGACGTAATCGGAAAAACTTCCGAAGCACCTGGAAAACTATATAAAAAGGCACGGGGAAATCACGAAAAAAAACATAAAGAATAACGTTTTGGGGCGGAGAATAGTTTCTCCGCCCCATTTTTTAAAGTGTTGATTGCAAAGATATTATATGACACTTAACGTTACTTTGAAATGAAAAATTCATTGTTTTTCCTTTTTATCACGCTAGTAATTAAAGACATATTACACCCCTTATTTTGCATGCTCCACATTAACCCCACTGAAGCTAAGAACCCTCATTGTTTGTTTCATTGTGTAAATACTCTTCTTTTTTATTGAGTAGACAATCGTTTAAGAAGGCTCTATATAAATACCATTTTCTTACTCTTGTCGTAATTGTTGAATTATAGTAGAATAAGATAAAACTTTTCAAAAAAATTACGTTAAGAAAGCGGGTTTTATATGGTATTAATTGGAGTTGCCTTAATTGTGATAGGATTTGCGTTCCGTTTGAATTCATTGGTTGTAGTAACTGTCTCAGGATTAATTACAGGCCTTATTGGCGGATTATCAATCACGGACATTATTACGCAGTTCGGTGAAGCATTTACAACGAATCGTTATATGTCGATATTAATCGTTACACTACCAGTCATTGGGCTATTAGAAAAAAGCGGGCTACAAAACCAGGCGGCAAAACTTGTATCAAAAATCAAGGCTGCTACTGCGGGGCGTATTATCAATATTTATCTACTCATTCGTGAAATCGGTGCTGCGCTCGGTCTTAATAGTATTGGTGGACATCCTCAAACAGTCCGGCCATTAATTTCTCCGATGGCTGAAGGAGCTGCAGAAGCAAAATACGGAAAAATTCCTAAAAAGGACAAAGAAGACATTCGAGCCCATGCCGCAGCAGCTGATAATATTGGATTATTCTTTGGAGAGGATATTTTCGTGGCAGTCGGTGGAATTCTTTTAATGAAAGGATTCTTTGACCAAAATGGGATTGATTCAGACCCAATTATGATGGCACTCTGGGGCATTCCAACAGCAATTTTTGCATTTATTGTCCATTCGATTCGACTTCATCGATTTGATAAAAAACTGAAACAGAAATTTAGTCCTAAAAATGCAAAAATCCGAAACGGAACAACAATAAGGATGTGAGTGCATGATCTTTTCGGTTGAATTCATCTATATTATAATGGGAATCATAGGTTTATGCTGTTCATTTTATACGTTTATGGATAAAGCAAATACTCACAGAATCCAATCTGGGTTGTTCTACTTTATTTACGCCATTACACTATTATTCGGAAAAGTGATACCCCCCTTTTATATCGGTGTATTGGTCATTATTATGGTCATTATCGTTGGTATGGGTGGGCTTCGTAAAGGTGAATACGGTGAAGCGACTGAGCAGGAAAGAGAAACTAGCCGCAAACGTTTAGGAAATCTACTATTTTTGCCAGCGTTACTAATTCCGATTTTAACGGTAATAGGTTCAAAACTATTAGGCGGAATAAAAATTAATTCGATGGTATTATTTGATCCGGAAAACCCGACACTGGTGGCATTAGGATTGGCTTGTATCATCGCCATTATTACCGCGATGGCGTTAACAAAAAGTACGCCACGAACAACCATAAAAGAATCGCGACGACTTCTGGAGGCGATTGGCTGGGCGGTAGTATTGCCACAACTACTAGCAACGTTAGGAACTATATTTAACAAGGCTGGAGTTGGAGAAGTTGTTTCGGATGTAGTTACCAAAGTTATTCCTGAACATTCATTATTCTGGGGTGTATTTGTTTTTCTTATCGGGATGGCGTTATTTACGCTTGTAATGGGAAATGCCTTTGCAGCGTTTCCAGTTATGGCAGCAGGGGTAGCAATTCCATTTTTGATCAATAATTTTAACGCGAATCCAAACCAGATAGCGGCAATTGCAATGTTTGCCGGTTATTGCGGAACACTAATGACGCCAATGGCAGCGAATTTCAATATTGTTCCAGCAGCGTTGTTAGACTTGAAGGATAAAAATCATGTCATCCGTGTACAAGCCCCAACCGCACTCATTGTTCTCGGTTTCAATATTATTCTGATGTATTTATTAATAAGATAGGAGTATTTTTCAATGGTAAAAAAAGTATTACTAACAGGGTTCGATCCATTTGGCGATGATAAAATAAATCCTGCACTTGAAGCAGTGAAACAATTGGAAGGAAAGATATTGAGTGGGGGTTTGGAGATTATTACCCAAGAGGTTCCCACTGTATTTCATGAATCAATTGATGCAGTAAAAAAAGCTATTGACACACATAAACCTGATGTCGTTATTTGCGTGGGACAAGCTGGCGGCCGTACACAAATCACCATGGAGAGGGTTGCTATCAATGTCGACGATGCGCGTATTCCAGATAATAGGCAAAAACAACCAATAGATGAACAAATCGTCGAGGATGGTCCTGTGGCCTATTGGTCTACATTACCGATCAAACGGATCGTTCGCGACATGCGAGAAGCAGCTATTCCAGCAGCTGTTTCCAATACAGCCGGCACTTTTGTTTGCAACCATCTTTTTTATGGATTGATGAACTATCTGGCAACGGAAGCTCCGAAAATACGTGGAGGCTTTATCCATATTCCCTTTATTCCAGTACAAACCGCTGATAAAGATGCACCAAGTTTAAGTCTGGAGACGATTGTCCGTGGGTTGGAAATTGCTGCCGTCACCGCCGCAAATGAAAAAGAGGATATTCGGGAAATAGGTGGAGCGATACACTAGGGGCAGGAAGGTGATTTTCTTGTCCTGACTTTTTCCGACAATGCTTATGGAATATAATCAGCTACTCAAGTGATTTCCCTTCATATCAGATTGACCTTATGCCCTAGCGTTCAACTTTCCCATCGGCTTTATGTCTTATCCGTTCCAAATCATGCGGTGGTCTTCTTCACTAAAGGTAGTACACTTTAATAGACATGAAGTGCAGATGCTACATTTCCATTGAAGTCTAACCTTAGATTATGAAAAAATGTTGCTTGGAAAACATTAAAGACTCAAAAGCAAATGAAAGCAGAATCAGCAAACTTATAAAGGTAAAACGACGAAGGATAGTATATCACCTTCGTCTTTTCATCGATGGAGCCTAGCGGGATCGAACCGCTGACCTCCTGCGTGCAAAGCAGGCGCTCTCCCAGCTGAGCTAAGGCCCCTTATTTTTTTATAATAATCGGGAAGACAGGACTTGAACCTGCGACCTCCACGTCCCGAACGTGGCGCTCTACCAAGCTGAGCCACTTCCCGCACTTGGAGCGAAAGACGGGATTCGAACCCGCGACCCTCACCTTGGGAAGGTGATGTTCTACCAACTGAACTACTTTCGCAGCATCAGAAGCATTGATTTCAACAAAGAAAATATTAATACGAATGATGAAAAATGTCAACTTGCATGCTTAGGTATTACTTAAGTTTTGATATACACCTAAGTATCTCGACTCTAAATTAAAATAACGACATAAATCCAGAGATTGCATGTGATTTGAGAGCACGTTTCAAAATGGAAAACCAAAAGCAGAAACGAGGATAGTGTTTAATCACCGTATCCCCTAGACAACCAGGTTTCATCAAGTGTTCCAATGGTTTAAAAAAGATGGATCCAAAAACTTAGCCTTCATGTTTTGGATCCATCACATTCAATCCGACAATTTTTACAATTGCTTAATCTCCTGTTCAGACAAGCGGGTCACTTCAGCAATCAGTTCAATGGACATCCCTTTTTTCAACATCTCACGTGCTACTTCTTTGGTTCTAATTTCTTTGCCAATTTCTTTCCCTTTCTCAATTCCACGCTCTTCATACGAAATCGGTAACTCCATTATTTTTTCCGCATCAGGCAACTGTTTGATTTCCTTCGCCATTTCTTCTTCCTCCTTTTCAGACAGTATTAAATAGGTCTCGAAAAAGCCATAAATTAATCTCTCACGTGCCGGGTCCAATTCCATTCGGGTCATCATTCGTAAAAACTCGATTTTCACCTGTACTTTTTCTTCCTTTTTATAACCCATTTTACTCAATAATGCCGCGGCTGCTGGATTGTCAGACTTGATATAGTCTCTCCAGTTCTTTTTACGCAAGTGTAGCGTCAAATATTGAAACGTTAACACATGGGCAAACGGAAATTCCATCGTATATTCATCACGTTCCCACTTTTCGCTATAACTAAATATGGCTATCGGTACAATAGGCTTCTGGTATTTATTATACATCAAACTGAAATAACGAAACATCCGCTCATGAAAATTATCTTGTTTTTCGTTTTGCGGTTCAATGTGAACGATAATGACGGTATCTGTACCCTTTAGTTTCGTTTCAACGATAATATCCAGTCTTCTTGTATTCCCTTGGATTAGATCTGTGTAAACTTCTTGCGGATAAGGTTGGATCGAATGAAAATCAATATTGTGATGAATGTCAGGAAAAAATGCTTCCAAAAATTCTTCAAAAAATGTGTTGATTAATTGTTTGAATAGTTGGTCATGTCTGGTGTAGCCGGGGGATTCTTCTTTTACTACTGTGGTTACTGTCAATACAGCACTTCCTTTACGAGGGTATGAAGTAGGAGGCCAAGGTTCTAAATCTATTTTTAATATATCAGAAAAGAAAAATAAGAACAAGCGTTTTTTCATAATACATCAAAAAAGTTATAGTTACCGACAAAAATATTACTTATACGTGAGGTTCCAGGCATTCAATGGAACTGGGCTAGTACAACAATAAAAAATATTTTTTCTGCATTTATTGAAGTTGCTTTACCATTACCCTTACCATATTGATCCATACAAAAAAGGCCGGCAACGATAGAATACTTGCCAGCTTTTTTTGCATAAAGTGAAACTTCATCGTGCAATCAGGAATATACGGACTGTTTACCTTTCACGTTTTATGTTTACTCACGCTTAGAGGCGGGGGTATTATTACAGCCCGTTAATGCGTGATAAATCCCCACTACACTAATTTTCATTCTCGAAATGGTATGTTTATTTCATCAAAGCCAATGAACCCATCGGATCCCACGGCTCTAATACGATTGGTTCTTGCTCCCAGGCATTTTTTAGCTGGTCTGAAAGGAATTTCTTGTTAATAACAACTTGATAGGTATACTCATCCATCCAATCATCACTCATTACGAAATAACCCTTGTTGCCTACCTTTTCTCCCCAGCTGTTTTCAACCTTCCATCGGTTAGGTTTGTCATCTACAAGGTTGACACCTGTCAGCACCATCGCATGTGTTAGCATTCCATCATGGTAATCAAGACGCTCGGCTTTGGACATCTTTGTAGAATAGCCCAAAGCTTTTTCATAATCGTACAAAGCCGTATCCATGACACCGTCTTTACGATTGGAATCCTGCCCAACATCACAGCCGAACCAGACGCTTTCCTTATCTTTTATTTGCTGAATAGCGAGGTTTTTCAATGTCTCCATATCGACATTTAGATATTTGATCGGCGTACCTCCAACTACATTTCCCAAATATTGTACCGTGTAGGTTTTTCCATAAGGTTTATCTTGTGTTGGTGCATGTATAATGCTCACGTAGTCGTTTAAATCAACGTCAACATATTTTTGGAAAAATGTCTGCGGTGTTAAATCTTGTTCCCGATGAAAGACCTCCGCTTCATCCCGATATTCAAAATCAAATGTTTTTGGTGGTTCGCCCAGTGCGTAAACAAGCAGTTTATACACTTCAGAGAGCATATCGGCTTTTACCTGCTGCAAGTTATCTTTTCCTTCTTGCTGTAATTTGCGGAGTTGGATCGCGTCTTTGCGTGATTTTGCATTCAACAGATGATTTAATTCGCTCGATTTTCTGCTATGAAATGTTTCTGGCATCACCTTTTTAGGCACTACACCGTATTTTTCAATTAGTGAAACAAACATATCCCACTGTCCACCGTCTTGTTGCGGTGTTGTCAGCAACCAAGCTACCAATCTACCCTCAAGCGGTTGATCAGCTGTTTCCAAAATATTTTCATAGAAATAGTTTGCTTTTTCAAATTTATCCCAGAAGTTCACATAGTTTTGTGACAGCTCAAAGTCTTTGAGATTAAATTGCTTGTTAAGCTTATGCGAAAAAGTATTTAACGCAGCAAACATCCAGCAGCGACCGCTTTGCTCCTGGTTAAACGCTTTACCTGTATCCAGTTCTTCGGAAAACACTGGATTCATTTCGATGGATGAAGCCATATTTTCTGTTGCAGCTTGAAAACCGTTTTTCTTGATGGCGTGCATGATGACTTCACTTTCAGGGTGATCATGGATAGCTTCTGAAAGCTCGTTGATCATATCTTTGGAAATGTTTTCGGACATTTGGATTCCCCCCTCTTGATGATATATTTTTATTGTATGCCTATTGGAAGTATAGTTCAAAAGTTTAATATAAATGACATGTTTAACTTAATGTCTGTCTTTGGGCTAAAACAAAAACGCTCCAGTTTAACCATTTCCTGTTTTGTTTCCGCCTTCATTCTCTGATATCCATCGTCTCCACGCCCTCGATTTGCGATAATTTCATATACAGGTCAGTGGCTTTTAATTTCCCTGTAATGTTAACCTTTAGCACAATTAAAAATGGCCTGTCCTTACTTTCCTTGATCCGGATTTTTTTGATCGAACGAACTTCTTTTTCGACTTTGGCAATCACATCTGGTATGTCCCCCCGATCCTTCACCCCAATTCTTAAAGTCAAATCCCGGGAATGAAAAAATCGCCTCTTCACACGATTACTTAACGCTGGAAGCAATTCCACACTGCCCATCAACAACACCACGCCAACGATAGATTCCACATAAAAACCCGCACCGGTTGCCAGCCCAACCCCAGCAGCACCCCAAACCATTGCTGCAGTGGTCAACCCGGAAATCGTGTCATCCTCCCTCCGCAAAATAACCCCAGCACCCAGAAAACCAACACCGGAAACAATTTGTGCTGCCAAACGAAGCGGATCCATTCGAATCGTAATATAATCCGAATCAGGAAATATGTATGCCGACTGAATCGAAACAATGGTCAATAAACAGCTTGTAATCGAAATAACCAAACACGTCTTTAATCCCAACGGCTTCCCCTTATACTCACGCTCAAGCCCAATCACCAAACCGAGCACTGCGGAAATCACCAGCCGTAATAGCATTTCATAATCAAACATAGATATTTCACCCCATTGAAAGGAGATATTTCAATTTTCTTATTCCTAAATTCAACCATATTTATCTGAAAAAAACAAGGAAAGGTTATGGGACGAGTGAGTCAAGTTGCACAGTCTGCCCATCTAACACAAATATGATACACTATTCCTTAGTTTGATTAGATGGAGATGTTTGTTGATGGGTTTGTTTCTTAGTGTAATTTTGCCAATTATGGCGGTGTTTGCTTCAGGGTTTATTTTACAACGGATGCGGGTGTTGGATGTATCATCGGTGGCGGCGGTTTCCTTATATATATTGTCACCGGCGTTAGTATTTACTACTTTATATGATGCAGAATTTGATCGTGGCTTTTTGGTCGTACTCGTATTCATGTTTCTTCTATTTTATGTCATGGTGTTATTAAATAAAATCCTGGCAAAAATTTTCAAGTGGGATCGAAATACAGAGAGTGCATCCATTCTGGCAACAGGTTTTATGAATTCAGGTAATTATGGTTTACCAGTAGTGCTGTTCAGCGTAGGCGAGGCAGCTGTACCGTATGCGATTTTTATTATGGTGATTCAATCGTTGCAAAATAATTTCTTTGGAATCTATTATGCTTCAAGAAGTACGAGTGGAATGAAACGGGCGCTCCTAAACGTGATGAAAATGCCAACCACGTACGCAGCAATTCTAGCATTTATCCTTCATTATTTTTCAGTTGGCATTCCAAACGCTATCCATTCTACCTTGTCCATGGTTGGAGATGCTGCCATACCGGTCATGATGATTATGCTTGGCATGCAGCTTGGTTCGATAACAGGTTTGAAACTTAACTGTCAAGTTGTTACCTCAGCAGTAATACTAAAAATGATCGCAGCGCCAATTATTGCTTGGGCTTTTGTACTAATTGTCGATGTTGATCCTGTTATCGCGGCAGTGCTGATTATTATTTCCGCGATGCCAACCGCTGCAACAACGACTATGTATGCCATCGAGTTTGATACCGAGCCAGAGTTGGTGTCTAGTATTACATTGATTGCCACATTGGCCAGTGTTGTGACGCTGAGTGTGTTGTTGAATATTGTGGTGTAAAATAGATTTTGTTGGTAGTCTTAATGTGTGGTTGATAAAGTAACCCTTTTTTACCATACGCATTTATTTAAACATCATTAACCACTAAATAATCCCTATCTGTTTTACGATAGGGATTAAACAATTACTATTTACAAACATCAAAATAAAAGATGATACTATTATTTCAACTATCCAACAATTCTATTAACCCTTTTGTATTCATCCCCATCATATCAAACTTTCCTTCCGACCTTATATGCATGAATCCGTGTTTAGCATAAAAGCCCTCGGCACTTTTAGTTGATTCTACAGTAATCAAAGAACAGCCAGACATTTGGGCAACTTTAGCGCAATTATATAAAACCGAACTCATAAGAAAACTTCCATAACCCTGTTTCATATAATTATTGTCTACACCTAAATAATGAAGCCTGATCGCAGGAATCTCTTTAACTTCATGGGGAAGGAACACATTTAATTCTTCTCTTTTGCTCTTATTGATTTTAACTACATTGTTAAATAATGAATAGAAGCCAATTAAATTTTTATTTCCATCAAGAACCAAACGTGTTCTGACCACATTCCTTTCCATTAATTCAAGTGATTCCTCTTGTAGGAATATTTGCACATGGTCATCCCCGTCAGCATCCGTACATCTGAAATCACTTATTATTGTTCTTATGTTTTATATTTAACCATTCTTCAAAGAGAGAATTTACTTCTTCCATCCAGAATTATCTTTCCAACTTTGATATTGTTTCATCAGTTTTTTCACACGTTCATTGGGTTCTGGAGGATTGTTTAACATTTTAACAAAATCATCGTACTCTTTTTCAGACTTAAAATTAATTTCTGCTGATTTAATAGGTTTGTGTTTGATTACTGTATCCATATCTTTTTCCTCCTTCTTATCACACATTACATCACATCCTTTTGGATAACATATGATGAAGTGTGCCCTTTTATTAATATCATTATAACATAGAATACTTATAATTAAATGAATAGTAAAATGTGAAGTTGGTGGTGGAAGGGAAACCCCCAATGAATGCAGTTTCGCTTTATTTGAATTTTCTTTCCAGCTATGCTTTAGACATAAATCTCATATAAAAAGCTGTTTCATCAAGACAGTACATGTTATAATTTTGTCGAAAGGTGGCTCGTAACATGAAGTTAGAACAACGAATGCTATCCCCCTTTGTAAAAGCAAAATATTTATCAGAACCTAATTATAGACGCTATACAAGTATCATTCATTACTTATACCAGCAGCATGAGTACTACTATGGTCCTCCTGCTTTGCAAGGTGATATTTTTAACCATATTATTGAAAACGACACCTTGCAATTGTTTACCGATTATACCGAAAAACAATTAGATGAGGACTTAAAACAATTGGAAGAATGGGGCAATGTTGTTTCACATGCAGATAATTCCCGTGTAAGCAAAATCCAGGATTATAACCGAAGCAGGCTACGCTATCAATGCACTGATGAAACCATCGAAATCGAACGGATGCTGGAAAAACTGGATGGTCAGATTCATCGCATCAAAGGTTCCCTGGATTCAAAGATGGTCAGCTCATTGGCAGCGCTCGTGTTGCAATTTCAAAAAATGGCGTTCGACTCACCCTTATCCAAAGACGAACGTTCAGAATTCAACGAACTTTGGACAGATATGATCAAACGGTTTAAGACATTACGAGAGGAAGCTTCGGACTATCTTGGTATTATCCAAAGCAGAAATATTGAAGAAGCAATGCAAAGCAAGGATATTAGTGCATTTCGGGTCAAATTCACTACCTATTTGACCGATTTCATCATCGCTTTACAAAATAATACCTTTATTATGGAATATGCATTAAAGGATATTCAAAATAGAGGACTTGTCGATCGGGCTATTAAGGAACTAATCATCTATCAAAAGGACAAGCCAAACTTGGAAGAAGAAATCAAAGATGAAGAGATGGCGGAAATCTATCAAATGCAATGGAATGGGATTCAAAAATGGTTTGTCCAAGATGAATACGGCGAACGATATGTCAATTATCTGCTTAAACAGACGAACGAAACAATCAGCAAGTTTATGAAATTCCTGGAACAGCTTACTGAAAGAGAACAACAAATGAAAAGCAGAAAACATGAATTTCTACATTTGGCAAAATTATTTGAGGAAGAGGAGAACTTTGATAACTGCTTGCAGATGTTTGGCGCAATCACCAATATTGAAAACCCACCACATTTCTTTTCCGAGCGAAATCAAGAAATTTATCCAGACGAAACGATCATTGAGCAAGGTCCGGAAACCAAAGCCCTAAACAATGTCAAAACAGCAGGCGTCCGTAAGAAAAAACAAATCGCTGTCATTGAACCTAGTGACGAAGATAAGCAATTATTGGAAGATCTGCGACGACAAAAAGCGTATGAGGAAGAACAGCTTGCAGCGTTTACCCAACGTGGCAGGGTTGAGCTTGGTAAAATAGAGAAGGTCGAAAGCTTTATTTTGCATGCAATACTGGAGTGGATCAGCAAGGCAAATTCCACCAAAACCAAGCGTGGCAAAACAGATAACGGCGTAAAGTATTATATTAAGAGAAATAGTAACCAGTTGATAACCGTTCAAACAACCGAGGGTACGCTAACCATGGATGATTATGTCATTAATTTCGAGGTGTAGGCAATGAACGAGGAAGCAACAGTATTACATGGAGAAGAAGGCCATAAAAAGCAAATCAAGGAAGAAGTCCAGCGTTGTATCCGCATATTACTTGAACGATTCTGGATTACCAGGGATGATAATGAAGAATTATATTATCTCATCAAGGATAATGAAGCAGAAATCAAAACATTTTTTCGTGACACATTCCGTTATCGGCTGATTATTACCCATGAATTGATTAAACTTGAGAAAGTTCCTGTCCGAACGTTTAACTGGATGGGAAATAAAGAAGTAAATGGCCAATCCACTTTCAAACGACAACGTGACTTTGTCTTTCTGTTTTGTTTACTTGCATTTATTGAAGGCAAAGGTAGAGACGATCAATTTTCACTGCAGGATATCTGTGAGGCAATCCAAGCGTATTATCCACAATCCGAGACAAAAGAGCATGTGACAATTATTTGGAAAGAAGGCACCGGCTATAAAAACCGCCTGTCATTGGTTCGCGTGTTAAAATATGCGTTGAAGATGAAGCTGATTGTCATCGTCGACCAATACCTGGAAGATTTTGCAACAGATGCAACCCATGACGTATTATTCGAACGGACGCCATATGTGTCTTATTTTATTCGTAACTTCAAGGATTTGTTTGCCTGGGACAATTATGACGATTTTCAGACGTTCCTGGCTAACGAAAATAATGAATATATTGACGGCAAACATCGCTTTTACCGGCGTTTGTTCCTGGAACCAATTGTTTATCACCACGAAATCTCGGAAGATGAACAAGATTATGTCAAACGATTTCACCATACGATCGAAAACAACGTTCAAAGGTATACCGGATATGAATACGAACATTACAGGCATAACTCTGTATTAACAAAGACAACGATGGTTTCAGGGGAAGTTCTCCACCCTGCCGAAAACATGCTGTCCAACCTTATTCTCAGCTTTGCCGGATATCTATTGGAAAATCAAGCAGATTATGCATTTTCTTTTACGAATGAGATCGACATTTCCAATAATGAAATACAGCAAATTCTATCAAAGTTAAAAGAAAATGACTCCCGTTTCTGGTCGAAAAGCTTTAAGCAAATGTCCACCGAACAGTTACGAAACGTAGTAACCAATTTCCTGGTCAACTGGAATTTTGCTGACATGAAAGATGATAAAACCGTCACATTAAAAGAAGGGCTTTTCCGCACTGTAGGATCATATCAGCATGAAAAATCCAAAGGTCAGGAGGACAATCAATCATGAGTGACGCACTACAACCAACAGGCAGATGGCAAATGTACCGGGCGAAATTGTTCAGTTTCTGGTACTATCCGGATCAGGAATTTTATTTTAAAGATGGCTGCGGCGTGCTGCGCGGACATAATGGCAGTGGTAAATCGGTGACGACACAAAGTTTGATCACCGTCTTGCTCGATGGGGATGTACGAAGCCATAAGCTCGATCCCTTTGGTGGCAGGGAACGCAATATCACCGATACTGTATTGGGTGAAGAAGGCTTATTAGGGATTAACGAACGGATCGGGTATATTCTGCTGGAATTTAAAAAGGAAAACGCCGAAGTATACAAAACCATTGGCATGGGAATTGAGGCAAAACGCGGCAAATCACAAAATAAAGTCTGGTATTTCATTGTCGATGGCAAACGTTTTGGTAATCAGGAAGGGTTTCTCAAGCTTTACAAAGAAGAGTTCATCGAGGGTGCCCTAAAAAAACTTCCATTAAATGAAAACCAGCTACGAAATCTGATTGAAGTGGAAAACCGCTGCGGAAGAATTTTTACCAATCGAAAAGACTACGCAGACAAGGTGAATAAACATTTGTTTGGTTTTGATACACTGGAAAGTTTTATGGGACTGATTGATTTATTAATTCAAATCAGAAGTCCAAAGCTGAGTGATAAAAATCGGCCTGAAGGGGTAGCGGAAGTCATTAATGATTCCCTCCCCCAATTAACGGAAGGTGAATTACGCCCATTAACTGACTCGATTGAATCAATTGACCGCATTGAAAAGGATTTACAAGATACGAAAACCGACTTGAAATCCTTGGAACGGCTAAATGATGTGTTTGTCAAATACAATCAAGTTGCCTTGGTTGAAAAAGCAACAGAATATACGAAGGCACAACAATCGCTTCGTAAGTTGAAATCTACTATTAAGCAAAAGGAAAAAGAAGTTAATCAACAAAAAGAGCGGTTGATGGAAATTGACACTACTCGAACAAAGCTTTCCAATCAGCTGGAAGTAAAAAAGGAAGAATTAAGTTCCCTTGGTTTGAAAGATATCGAGGAAATTGAAGGACGCAAACAAGAAGCAGAAAGCGATTTTACTGAATTAACGAAAACACTCGAAACGCTAAATGATAAGCTCGACCACACGGTCAAACGAAAGCAAGCGGCAAAGCAGAAAAAAGATGTCTATGAAACTGAGCTTTACCAATATGAAAAGGAATTTAAAGATTTTATCCAGGAACTTGACAGTATTACTGAAGAAATGGATTTCGCCAAACATCATCCGTACATGACACATCTGGTCGCTAATCAGAACGACTCCAATTATTCCTTTTTTTCCTGGAAAGAAGAGGTAAAAAAATACGGTGCATTTTTAACAACGATGAAAGCCGAGCTGGATAAATATGAAAAACTAAGGGATAAACTCAGCCAGATTGATAATGAATTAGGCGATATTCAAATGAAAATTGATGGATCACAAACGGTCATTAGTGAATGTAAGGATAAACTGGACGAAGAAATTATTCATGTTGTCGAAACCATTCAACAATGGGCTGATAATGCTGTACATTTACAAGTCGATGATAAAACAAAAGATACACTCATAGAAACAGTTGAAGATGTATTTGATCGTTTGTCAAAAAATGACTATCTACAGCCATTAGAAACATTATATCAACAACGAAAAGAAGCAAATCAAACAAGAAAAATAGCGATTGCCCATCAAATCAATCTTCTGGAAGAGGAAATAGCAAGCCTCGAGAACGAGATTACCGAATGGGAAAATAAAGAAGAAATTGAACCGGCCTTTGTAGAGAAGAAACGCCAGGCTTGGGACGATCTAACAGCAGCCGGAATCGACTATGTGCCCTTTTATGAAGCGTTTGAATTTCATGACACGATTAACCATGACGAGGCTTTGCGTTATCAGAACGCATTAATGGAATCCGGTATCTTGCAAGCAGTTATTGTGAAGCCGGAAGATGTTGAAACAGCGAAACAGTATACCACTGTCCTGGAATATGATGAAAAACAATCCGATAATTTATCGACTGTATTAAAAGCAAGTCATAACGTGAATTTGGAACAGGTACTCACTTCTATATCAGTTGAGGAACAAAACGGAACTTATATCCTGGAAAATGGCTCGTTTAAAAGTGGACTTGTGCAAGGAAAGGCATCCCAAGCAGGAGATTCACTATTTATCGGAAAAGCCGCCAGAGAGATGTACCGTCAAGAAAAAATTCACGGTTTAAAGGTAGCACGTGATCAAAAAACCGAGCAAATAGAAGAGCAGCAAAACCAACTTTCGCAAACGGAAGCGAAACAGTCCAACATGGAAGCTGAATACAAATCTTTCCCGACGCTTTCTAACCTTGCTGATTTGTACGCAAAAATAAATACCGAACAGCAGACCATTGCGGAAATCTATGAACCGCAAAGGAAGAAGTTGAGTGACACCTATAACGATATCGATGAACAAAGCAAGAAACTATTGGTGCAAATCAAAGCAAAATTGGATTTTACAGAACTAGATCTGACAATCGATGCATTCGAGACGGAGCTAAGCAACCAACGAGATTATATGCAATGTTTGCAAGATATGGAAATGGCTTTTACCAAGAAAATGAATGCAAAAGCAAGTTATGCTGACTATAGCAACCGCTGTGAAGAATATGAAGGACAGGAAGTGGAAATCCGTTCTGATATTCTGGACAATGAATCTAAAAAAGACAAAGTCCACGAACGAATCAAAACCTATGAAAACCGGTTAAGAGAAATGGGTTCTGAAGACATTCGCAAACGACTCACTGAGCTGACCAAAGAAATCAATACAACGATTCCGGAACAATTAAACGAATTATTAACCGAGAAAGCCAATGTCACACGGGATATTGAGATCGGGGAAACATTTATTACTGACAAAACCGATAATGAAGCCCCCTTTAAAACAATGGTCCATGAGGCATGGGAAAAGGAATTCCAATCCCATTATAACCTGGGTTATCTAACCATCGACAAAGACACGGTAGACTACCTTGAAATTGCTAAAGAAATCGTAACGCAATATGGTTCGATGATTGATAAAAAAAGAGAAGAAATCACAAAGGTTATCAATCGATTGACCAATACGTTCAACAACAAAAATATTGAATTGTTCCATTATGAACTAGAAATGCAAACATTGAATTCCGAATACATGCCAGAGGTTGATACCGTAGACGATAATCAAATGACAACGTTAAACTTCATGCAAGAGCAAATGAAGCGCATCGTGGTCACGATGAATGTCGATGGCGAACGTGTCCCGCCAACCTATGCGGTAAAACACCTGACTGAGCGTATCGAGCGATTGGACAGGGATATCAATGAGAAAGACCGTGACTTATATGAACGGATCCTCGTCAATACGCTGGGCGATACGATCCGTCGTAAAATCACCTATGTACAGCGTTGGGAAAAAGAAATGAATAAATTTATGGAACACGAAAATCTAATCAAGTTTCGCCTCGCCTGGAAACCGAAAAAAGGGGAAAACGAGGACCAGTTGGACACCTTGAAATTGGTAGAAGCCTTAAAACGGGACAGCCAATGGATCGATGTGGATGAGATCAGCAGCCACTTCCGCTCCAAAATCAAGATTGCCAGACGCAGACATGAGAATCAGTCCCATAAGGAATATAACCTGAAAGACATTATGCGGGAGGAACTTGACTACCGGAAATGGTTTGAATTCGAGATCTACTTTACCAAGAAAAATGATAAAGAAAAGAAATTAACCAGAAACACGTATGGCGAATTAAGTGGTGGACAACGCGTTTTGGCCATGATTACACCAGTACTTGCTGCCTTGTATGCGAAATACTCCGAAGCAAGTGATGATTGTCCGCGCATCTTCACGTTGGATGAAGCATTTTCCCGCGTGGACGATGATAATATTAATATCATGTTTGCGTATATCCGCAAATTGAATTTCAACTATATACTCAATTCCCAATCATTGTGGGGATGCTATGCGTCAGTTCCGTCCCTCAATATTTATGAATTGAGCCGACCGGAAAACCGCCCGCATGTATTGATTGATTCCTATTACTGGAATGGCAAGAAAAAGGTTAGAACAGAAGAATTAGAAAGCGAGGAAGAACAGCTTGTCACTTCTTGATGAGATTACGGATATTTTCAAACGAGAAAAGGGGTTCGACCGCCTTTTCTCTCTTTTTATAAAAAAGTATAAAAGCTATGAACGAGTGGAAAAAGGAATTTCTGTTGTATTGCAAAACCCTACTGCAGAGGAAAAACGGGCCATATCCGGGTTGCTTGGCAAGGACTATTCCAAGAGTAAATCGATTAAATTAACTGCTGAGAAAATAGAAAAAGCCATTTTGAAAACAAAATTTGGCAAAAGCCTGGACTCCATTTCTTTTGAAGAAATCGTTGAGGCTTATCATGGCGAGCCATTAGTAAGCAACCGGGAAGAAGAAATGCGTTTCCTGTCAGAAAGAAACACCTATTTTAACGCGTTGGAAAGTGACGCCAGCTCCCGTTTATTTGTTTCATTGATAGATTGGATCAGAAGAACAAAGTACAATCGATTTTACCAAATGTACAATCAGGATCTTACTGCGTTAACCAAAGCAATGCAACATTTGGATCAGGCATTTGCTTTATTCCCTTTGGAGGACTATGAATATCTGGCGGTCTTCGCTTCCCGTGCAACTGGGAACCCACATGCGTTTGACGCAAATGAAAATGAAGGAAAACTGTTTCTTTATGCATTGCAAATCATCTATTCATTGCAACAACATTGGGAAATCAGGGAATTGAATGCAGAAGAACGTGCAGAATTATTGTACGAATTTCGCATCATGACAGACGACTTATTGAATTTTGTTTCCGTCTTTCAGGCACTTGGCGTAAATAAAAACGGAAAAGAAAATATGCTGCTCCATGGTGCCGCAGAAGAACAATCATTTTTTCATTTACCTTTGAAAGAAATTGTTAAATTGGACAGTGTCACATCTGCTTCTGGCAAAAGCCGACTTTTCATGATCGAAAACTCCAGTGTGGCCTCTCATGTAGTAAGCGAACTGATCAAGCATGATTTAAATGAAACTATCGTATCAGGCAATGGACAATTTAAAATAGCCACCCTGAAATTCCTCGATGCCTTTGTCGAAAACGGTGGGACAGTCTATTATAGCGGAGATTTTGATCCTGAGGGAATATTAATGGCATTCAAATTGAAAAAGCGCTACGGAGATCAAGTAAGTTATTGGAACTATGGCCTGGACAATTACCATATGGCATTATCAGATGAGCCAGTTTCGGAAAGAAGATTAAAGCAATTGAACAATATTGATGATCCAGCACTACAACCGCTTATACAAGAATTAAGTAAGGTCAAACGAAGTGGCTATCAAGAGAAAATATTGACAAAGATGATAGAAGATTTGAAGCAGGAAAAAGATCCAAGCGGGACTTAGTAACAGGTCTATTGTCCCACCTGATGCGGATTTTATCGGCAATTTTGCACAATTTTACGGCAATTTTTCAACATGTATCGGCGATTCAAATTTCAGGGGGATTATTAGCCCATTTTTAAAGCAAAAATCAAACGGGAAGTGCTGCACACTAACCCGTTTGACTAGGTCCCTCTTATTTTACATCTGGAAGATATCTCCGTATTCCGGAAAGTTCCTCGTAGTACCCTTTGGTTTTGACCGGGATGATTTCCACATCTTTTTTCGAGTTCGGTGAATGAATCATCATGCCATTTCCAGCATACATGGCGACATGGTGTACATTGCCTTTTCCTTGATCATGGGCAAAAAATAGCAGATCGCCTGGTTTCATATTTTCAAAGTCGACTGGTTCTCCATGTGTTGCCTGCACACTGGAATCACGTGGAATCGTGATACCATGCGACTGATACATTGTGAACGTAAATCCGGAACAATCGAAACCGAAACCACTCATTCCAGCCCAAAGATAATGCAGTCCCAAAAATTGTTTACCAGTGTTCACCAGATCTTCCCCAGTTGGCGTTGGAATAGCTTCCTGTGAATCATAATGATAACCATCTTTTTTACTAATCCAAGCATGTTTGCCATCCGGTTTCATCACCCGATATGCGTTCTTCGTTTCACCTAAATATGGTAGACGAGTATTGTAGCTTAATTCAATTCCTTGGTGGTGAAACGATGGTGTCTGGTAGAGAAATGCAGTTGGCGAGTTAACTAATACAAATGATTCGCTCGCTTTAGCATCAAACTTTTTCGTATATGTTAATTGGGATTTCGGCATCCAGCCACTATATCCCAATTCCTCATCCGGTGAAGGTTGTCCGGCTACAGCAACCTTTACCCAATCGCCAGCTTTTTCTAAAATGTGAACCTTGTTGCCGTAAAGTGCCTGTGTTTCCAGCATACCGTCATCAGAAAGCTGAACCTGTTGTTCATACGTCATATCACGTTTCCATTTCCACATATCGACTGGATTTGTAGCTGAGGGTGCATCTACTTCGCGTAAAATATCTGGTGCCGTCCAGAGTGTTGCCACAGCTACATCGATATAAGCGGTTTCTTTTTGCGTATGATTCTCTCTGTCCTCCGCATGGGATACGGAAGGAAAAACTATCATACTACCAAATAGCAAAACAGTTATGATTTGAATCAACCTACGAAACATATTTATTCCTCCTCAGAGACAAAGGCCCGGTTCCTCTGTCCCACCGTTTTTTGTAAAACTGGAATATGGTGCCTGTCCCCTACCCAATTCCGGGATTTGTGGATAGAGTGATGTCCTCTCCTTTATACGCGATTGCTGTTGGTGCTTCAGCTAGCCATAATGGTGCATCCAAATCGAAATAAACCACATTCGGATGGGCGGCGGCGAAATGGGCGGCTGCTCCAACCGAGTGAGACGGTTCCATCATGCTGCCGATCATACAGGCAACACCACCAACTTCTGCCAAACTAGCAATCTTCCAGGCATTTGCTATTCCTCCGCATTTCATCAGTTTAATATTCAACAAATCTACATAATGACCACCAACCAAATGAAGTGCATCCTTTGGAGAAAATAAACTTTCATCCGCCATGATCGGAATGTTGACATGATCAGTCACATACTTTAGTTCATCTAACTCCCGGGCTGCGACAGGCTGTTCAATAAATTCAATGCCGGCATTCATGACTTCCATTTGCTTTATCAGTTGGACCGCCTGTTTTGGCTTCCATCCTTGATTGGCATCTAACCGCAACATCACTTCTTCTGGTACAGCCTCGCGGATAGCGGTGATCCGGGCAATATCCAGTTCGGGTTGAGCACCAACTTTAATTTTCAGGCGACTAAACCCATCTGCTGCACATTTCTTCGCGTCCGCCGCCATTTTTTCTGGTGTATCCACGCCAATCGTCATTGAAGTTTGAAGTGGTTTGTTGCCTCCCAACAACTGATAAAGTGGTACTTGCAGCAATCTACTGTATGCATCATATAGTGCCGTATCAGCCGCTGCCTTTGCACTTGTATTCCCAATGCAGCATGTTTGAACCACATCTAGCAATCCCTGAAAATGATAGATATCTTTTTCAACTAATGCCTGCTTAATCGGCCCAAGCAAAGCAGCCTGAATACTTTCCATTGAATCACCGGTAATCACCCAAGTTGGCGCTGCTGCCCCCTTGCCAGTGATCCCGTTTTCTAATTCAATTGTTACCTCGATACTTTCGATTTCAGTTGCTGTTCTTAACGCCGTTTTAAATGGTGTGTGCAACGGGATATTGCGGTGTGTAACCTGCAAATCTCGGATACGCATAAACATTCCCCTTTCTGCTATAATGATAGGTTTTTTGCTTTTACAACATGCTCAGAATATTTCCGATCAACATACCGAAATACGTTCCAAGAAATGACCCAATCAATGCCATAATGACGCCAACCGGAATCAACGTCCGGCTATATGCGGCCGCAAGCATTGGTGCTGAAGCCATCCCGCCGATATTGGCAAGACTGGCAATCCCAAGTGTAAATAGATCATATTTAAACCATTTTGCGAGCAACAACATGATAACCAAATGAATCAGCAAAATCAGAAAACCGGAAATAAGATAAATCGGTGCCTGAGCAATCTGGGAAAAGTCCGATTGCGAGGCGATTAGTGCCACGATAATATAAAGCATTACATTGGAAACATCCAATGCCCCGGGAATCCGGGATACCCGTGTTTGCCCAAGAATCAGACCAACAACAGAAGCAATCATAATTGTCCAAGTCGTGGCATTGATCACATCGCCAACTTCCGGCAAATGATCCCCAACGAATGTAGATAATGCGGATACGAGGAGACCAATACCCAAGAGGTACATGATATGCTTGAATTGTGGACCGTGATCATCCTCCTGAGTCGCAGCCGCTTCTTCAAACCCATTTTGCATAAAGCTGGTATCTGCCTTTGTCCAGCGGTTAAATGCACCAGCAAAAGGTACGAGCCAAAACATAAACATCACCCAGACCGCATAATTAATGGTATCCATCATTAGTGCATAACCAAAAATATTTTCCGGCACCTTAAGAATTCCCTGCAAAGCAACCATATTGGCCGATCCGCCTGTCCAGCTGCCGGCAAGCGCACCAAAAGCACGCCAGGTATCTGTAGCATAAAAAGATTGGAAAACAGCATAGACGATTATAAATCCAAGAAAGATGCTAATAACAGCTACCAAGTAACCACCAAGCATGCGCGGTCCAAGTCTCATAATACTTCTGATATCGCATTTCAACAGCATAATCATCAGCATCGCCGGAAGTAAGGCATCTTTCACATTGGAATAGGCAGCTTCAGTCGCTTCATTATCAAACAGGCCGATTGTTTGCAAGAAAGCTGCCCCAATATAAATGAGGACAATGCCCGGAATAAATTTAAAAAAGCGATTGGAACTAAATTTGTTTTCAATTCCCACCATCAAGGCAGCCAGTGCCACCAAGACGCCGATGTACATAAAACCATCTGTAATCATTTCTGTTTCCCCCTTGATGTATAAGTGAAGTATAGTTATTGAGTCAAGTTATCTTCTCAAAAACTTGAAATTAAAAATCCAGCCTAACAATTGATTGTCAGGCTGGATTTTGACTAGGTTCATGTAGTCAAAGCAGCTTTTGCTTGATCATATTTATTTATGGCATCATGAAATGCGACAATCAAAGCTTTTTGTGAGGCACCCTGATACCGTTTGCGAATATCTTCCTCTACGTTGATATCGTTTATATCACGACCAATAAATAAGGAACGGACAAACTGATTGGTCAGCTGAATCGTCGAAGAACATTCGCAATCGACAATTTCATCGCTGGTAGCATCAACAACTAATGCCAGAAAAAATTGACTGTATCTCTTGGTAATCGGATTATTCTGTGGTGCCTTCGCATCCCCGATCACATAGATGGTATTCTGGTTATACAATTTAAGAATCTCCTTCAACGCACTACAGACGATACAAGGAAACCAACAAGGGATAACTTGTAGTGGCTTGTACCATGCTAGCGCTTACAGGTAACATATTATTAATATAGCATTTGAAGGATTATCAGTCAATAGAAAAAATATCATTAAGACGTTTCAAGGCATCTATTAGTCAATTTTTATAGCAACAATCCATTTAATTGTACAACTAACTCCTATCTCCCTGTGCACCCACTTATTCGAAAAATATTTGGTAATTACCCACCTAACTCTTAATTGATGTTATAATCATACTAATTTTCTACATAAAAAATTCTAACGAGGTGATCTACATGAACATAACTTTATCAGATAAAATGGCGCATTTTCAAACATCCATTTTTAGTGAACTATCCAATTATAAAAAGCAAAAACTTCAGGCAGGAATGGAAATGATCGATTTAAGTGTTGGAAGTCCAGATTTACCACCCGCTCCATTTGTCATTGAAGAACTGACAAAGAATGCGCAAGATCCTACCCAGTACGGCTACACATTAACCGGCACCGAATCACTTCATCAGGCGATTACTGATTATTATAGAAAGAACTATGGTGTTGAAATTAGCGCGGAAAATGAAACATGGATGGTGATGGGGTCTCAGGATGGTCTGGTTCATTTGCCGATGGTATTGACCAATCCCGGCGATATCATCCTACTACCTGATCCCGGATATACAGCCTATGATACGGGTCTTTCCTTGGCCGATGCCACGCCATACCGAATGCCATTAAAAGAAGAAAACGGATTTTTGCCCGATTTGGAATCGATACCGGAAAGCATCAGACAGCGGGCCAAAATGATGGTGTTGAACTTCCCGGGTAATCCTGTTCCCACTTTAGCAACAAGGGAATTCTTTCAACAGGTAGTCGCCTTTGCTAAAAAATATCAGATTGCGGTACTTCACGATTTTGCTTATTCAGAACTATATTACGAAGACGAGAAGCCAATTAGCTTCCTATCCGTTGACGGGGCAAAAGATGTTGGCGTTGAATTCAATTCGTTCTCCAAAAGCTTTAACTTAGCCGGCTGCCGAATTGGCTATGTCGTTGGAAATTCCACCATTGTTAATGGATTAAGCCGATTGAAATCAAACCTGGACTATGGCGTGTTCCTTCCTATTCAAAAGGCGGCAATTTGTGCTTTGCAGAATTCTACTGATTTCAGTGAAAAGTTAAGATCTGTCTATAAAGGACGAAGAAATATTTTAGTAGACGGATTAAATGCTTTAGGTTGGAAAGTGGACACACCTAAGGCTTCGATGTTTCTTTGGGCGAAAGTTCCTGAAGGGTTTACATCGACGGCGTTTACCTACCGATTAATGGATGAAGCAGGAATTGTCGTTGTGCCCGGGAATGCATTCGGTGAATCGGGTGAAGGTTATGTACGGATTGGATTGGTACAGCCGAAATACGTTTTGGAGCAAGCTGTGGAGAAGATAGAGACTAGTGGATTGTTTTCAATTGTAAAAAGTTAATGATAAAAACATTCGTTGAGATTGCTCAACTTTTTATGTCTGCAAATACAACTTGAGATTCAAGTATAGGAAATGCAAGGCTGCTTACTCAGAAGCAGCCTGTACTCATTTATCCCCATCAATTCTACTCTAAATTAACAAACCAACATTCCCTTTATACGCTTTATACGCTTTCCTTCTTTGTTGACGTCAAATTGCTGCAATGGAATTTACGTTTTATTACAATACAGCTTCCTGCAACGCGAGTTTGCTTTCAACGTAACGTATTTTTTGTTCTCTTCCATAAATAAGAATAGATTTTGTAACAAGACCTTCATTATCCATCCTTATTCCATTTAGAAATAGATTATCGGTAATACCTGTAGCCGCAAAAACACAATCGTCAGATCCAATTAGTTGTTGATGGCTCAATGGACTTTCCGCATCCGGTAAACCCATCTGCAGACATCTCGTTATTTCTGCATCGTTACGAGGTTTGAGTTTAGCCTGCATTTCTCCTCCCAGACATTTAACAGCAACAGCACCCAAAACGCCTTCTGGTGCTCCGCCAATTCCAATAAACATATCGACACCACTATTTTCCATACATGTTGCCATTGCATAAATGACATCACCATCATTAAACAAGTGCACCTTGGCACCCGTTTTCCGAATGGTATCGATATATTCCTTATGCCTCGGTCGATCTTGAACACAAATATTTAACTCATTCATTTGTTTTCCGTTTGCTTGAGCTACCGCTTTCATATTTTCATAAAGCGAATAGTCAATGTTAATTTCACCCCTTGCCTTTGGACCAACTGCAATTTTTTCCATATACATGTCTGGGGCATGAAGTAATGTTCCCTTTGGTGCTGCAGCTATCACAGTAATGGCATTCGGTTGCCCTTTTACGGTAGGTGTCGTCCCTTCAATTGGATCTACCGCAATATCCACATCTGGTCCATACCCCGCACCCAATTTTTCGCCAATAAAAAGCATTGGTGCTTCATCAATTTCTCCCTCACCAATGACAACCGTGCCATCCATCGCTAATTGATTCAGCATACTGCGCATCACATTTGTGGCCGCATTATCTGCTGCAATCTTATCGCCGCTTCCAATCCATGGTAAAGCGGCAATCGCAGCTGACTCGGTTACATTTAAAAAATTTAATAACAAACTTTGCATTAAATTGTTCCCCCTAGCAGGTACATGAATTCATGGCTGCTTCTTGATATTTTCCGTTCAAAAATTCCTTTTCTTTATTATTGATTTTGTCTACTTTTCGTTTTGATCCATTTGCCCATGTCACATTTAAATAGGCTTCAACAATTTTTTTACCAACTTCCAGACCAATAATTTGCGCACCCATTGTTAATATTTGTGCATTATTGCTTAATTGGGCTCTTTCAGCAGAATACGTATCATGTGCCAGTGCGGCGCGAATGCCAGGGTATTTGTTGGCAGCGATACAAACACCAATACCTGTTCCGCAAATTAAAATGCCCCTATCCAATTTGCCTTCACTAATGGCTTTTGAGACTTCAAATGCAACATCTGGATAATCAACTGCCTCACAAGAATGACAGCCATAGTCCACCACTTCATGTTCTGTATTTTCCTCAATAAACTTTTTAATCCCTTCTTTCAGTTCATATCCATTATGATCTGATCCAACAGCTATTATCATGATGTGATTCCCCTCTCTATCCTTAGAAATTTATTTATCAATTAATTTCATTTTAAATCATTTATTTTCGTTTATCAATATTTGTTTTCGTTTAATTTTGTTTTGTGTCAAAAAAAGAATCAGAAAACACAAGCTCTGATTCCTTTTTAGCCATATATATTCCGGCAACTAGCTTACCTTTTGTGATAAATCTTCAACATAGTCTAAAAATGTAGCCAAAAGCAAATATGCAGAAGTTGCCCCAGGATCTTGTGCTCCTACTGATCTATCTCCCAAACGGCTGGAGCGCCCCTTTTTAGACACAAGGTCCCTTGTCGACTTCATACCTTCCTCCGCTTTTTGAACAGCATCGCGGAAAATCGGTAAAAGGCCTTTCGCTTCTACATCTTCTGCACCTTCTATTTCCAACACTTGAACAAATGGCGCAAATGTATCTACCATGGTTTTGTCGCCAACTTCAGCTTGCCCCCGCTCCTTTACACCATTTGCGAAAGCGATCCAAAATGCTATAAGGTCCTCGTCGTTTAAAACTTCTTTCTTTTTTATTTGCTTGGCTCCGCGCATAAACCCTGTTGCATATAGCGGGCCAACGGACGAACCAACCGCGTTTAAAAATGTTTTACCCGCTGTAACACTAATCTTGCTGCAATCCTTTTCATCAGCCAAATCAGTTTCCAATTTTTCATTTACTGCCTGAAAACCAATCGACATCGTAACACCGTGGTCCCCATCTCCTAATTTGCGATCAAGTTCACAGAGGTAATCCTTCTCTGCTTCAACCATGCTCACTACTTGTTTCAAATATGTTTTAAATTCTCTTGCTGTAATCTCCACTATTATCCCGCACTCCTTTGTCTATTTAAACCTAACCGAAATTAAGCCTAAAATTAATCAAAGACCTCTTCTCTGTTACCAAGAAGAATGTTTATTTCAACCCTCGGATTTACTTCCCGAGGCCAGCAGATGGGGTCAAACCACAAGCAATCTTTGCCTGTTTAAAA